>CAZMRZ010000029.1:0-17578 GCA_964568835.1 uncultured Woeseiaceae bacterium
TTGAGGGCCTCGACGTAACGATGATCGTTCTCTCAAGCTCCGATGAGCTTGATGAAGAGATCTCCGAAATGGCCGGTCCGGACGGCCACGATGACGTCAACGACGAAGATTGGGAGGACGAGGAGTCCGACCACGAGTCTGATGAAGAATCTGAAACGGAAGATGAGTCCGAGGATGAGTCTGAAATGGAAGATGAGTCCGAGGATGAGTCTGAGATGGAAGATGAGTCCGAGGATGAGTCTGAAATGGAAGATGAGTCCGAGGATGAAATGGAAGATGAGTTCGAAGATGAGTTCGAGGACGAGTTCGACGACGAAATGGACGAGGACGACGACCTGGATGACGGCGACGACGTTGATGACGACGAAGAAGACGAAGAAGACGAAGAAGATGACGACGATGACGACGATGACGACGATGAAATGGATGACGAAGACGACGACTAGGTCCTGCTGATCCGCTCTTTCTCTATCTAAAATTAATGAATCCCCCCGTTTGTGACGCATTCGGGGGGATTTTTTTGCGCTACGTCATAGTTTTAGAGGTCATAAAGTCGGTACTCTTCCAACCTGACATAACGCGGAACGACACCATCCACATGGTCAATAAGCCCCACACCTATATATTGCTGCTATTTTTGGCCGCCAGCGCCTGCTTCGCGCCCGTCCGAAGCGCCGAGGCAATGACGGCCGAGCAGTATTTCAGTGACGCCAACCGTCTGTTTCGTGATGACCTCTATTGGGCAGCATTGCTGCGCTATCGGCAGGCTGCTGATGAAGGCATGGACTCACCGCTACTGCACTACAACACGGGTATCGCGCATTACCGCGCGGGCCAAAACATCCGTGCCCGCGAATCGCTCGAAAGGGCGCTTGTCGATCCATCGCTACGAATTGCCGCTCACTACAATCTCGGACTTAATGCTTACCAACTCGGCAATACCAATGAAGCCTTGCGCTGGTTTCGTCTGGCGCGTGATCAAGAGCAGAATAAGAAACTCCAGAAATTTGCCGTAATCGCCATATCGCGAATTCGCGACGAACAGGCGATACCCGACGAGTTCGAGGTTCGTGAGGCCAAGCGCGAGAAGAAGCGCGAATTCGCCGACCTTCAGTTGCGCGTTCGAGTTGGTTTTGGCAGTGACAGCAATGTTTTTCGTTCGCCGGATCAGCCGTACATCGACTTTTCTGACCCCAACACGCCGGTAGTCATACCCGAAGTTCAGACGGGCACCTACATACCTTTGAGCATGAGCGCCAAATACCTGGTCAATAGCCTCAAGTGGGAAGGCTTCTATGTGGCCTACCGATTATCGGGCCGCTACTACGACGATGAATTGCTGGACAACGCAAACGAGTACCAACACGAAGCGAGCTTCGGTAGCGAATACCGGCGCAAAGAAGATAATCGCGAACGCAAGGTCTCCAGCGCGTTCAAGGTCTCGCAGCACGATGAAACCTATTACGATCGGGACGATGGTGCTGGCCGAGTCTCTGGCGGCACCGATATCGACGATCGTATGAACTACCTGCGCTATGGCCCGGAATTGACCCTCCGACAGTCGCACGAGCAACTCGCTGTCGGAATGAAAATCAAAGGTCAGCTGTGGAATTACGAGGAGCAAACCACAGTGCCCGAGTACGATCACGAGTATCTATTCGTGAGCCTGTACGGCCAGTTCAAATTTACGCCGTCTTCCCTGTTCCGGGTAACCACTGAATACTACAGTCGTCGCTTCGGCGACCGGCCGGCTTTCGACCTCGACGGACAACAGCGCGCGGGCAACCCGAATATTCGCTACGACTATTTGTCGCTGAAGCTGACGGCGAGGCAACGCATAATGGATAGTTTATGGTTCGGGTTTGATGTGCAACGAACCGAGCGTACCGACCAGTACCTTGGCTACAACGACTACACGCGCGATAATTTCAGCGCCGAGATTCACTGGTCACCGAGCAGGCGCTTTGATTTAGAGGCCGAAGCCATTTATCGACTCTACGATTACCCCAATGCCTTCGCTTTCCACGAACTAGCCCTGGGAAGCAAAACTCAGGAGTCCGCGGATGCGCGGCTTGTTGCGACCTTTAAACTGCGGCGCCACCTTAGCCTCGTCGCCGAAGCAAGTTACCGCGAGACCGTATCCAATGACACGCGCATTCAATATGAGCGAAATCAGTACATGTTAAGCGTGCGCTGGGAACAATAGTCTCTGATACACTTCCGCGCTCTCTAGTGCCGGCAACAATCCTCGATGGATGTCACCCCCATACTCGACAACCTGAACGACGCGCAGCGTGCAGCGGTTACAGCGCCGTCTGAACCGGCGCTCGTGATTGCGGGAGCGGGTAGCGGCAAAACCCGCGTGCTGGTGCACCGCGCTGCATGGCTCATTGATGTGGAAGGCGTTTCGCCGCACAGCCTGCTGGCCGTTACGTTCACGAACAAAGCGGCGGCCGAGATGCGAAATCGCATCGAGACCTTGCTCAAAGTACCCGTCCAACATCTTTGGATAGGCACGTTTCACGGCCTCGCCCATCGAATGCTTCGTCGTCATTGGCGCGAAGCCGGTTTGCCGCAGAATTTCCAGATAATCGACTCCGATGATCAGTTGCGTCTGATCAAGCGGCTTCTGAAGAACCTCGAAGTTGATGACAGCCGCTGGGTACCGAAGGAAATTCAGTGGTTTATCAACGGTCAAAAAGACGAGGGCTTGCGTCCCCAGCATCTTGATGATGACGGCGATCCGAATCGACGCCAGTTGATTTCGTTTTATCAATCCTACGAAGAGATTTGTCAGCGGGGCGGCCTTGTCGATTTCGCGGAGCTGTTACTTCGCGCGCACGAGGTATTACGTGACAACGCCGAGTTGCTGGAACATTATCGCCGGCGCTTCCAGCACCTTCTCGTCGACGAGTTTCAGGACACGAATGCGATTCAATACGCTTGGCTCCGACTGCTGGCCGGTGACAAGGGCGTGCCGTTTGTTGTTGGCGACGACGATCAGTCGATCTATCGCTGGCGCGGCGCGCGAGTCGAACACATTCATCGCTTTCAGAAAGATTTTCCGGGCACCCGGGTTGTTAAGCTCGAACAGAATTATCGGTCGACGGAGACCATTTTGAACGCCGCGAACGCGGTAATCGCCAACAATAGCTCGCGCATGGGCAAGAACCTCTGGACCGAAGGTGCTGAAGGCGAAGCGATCAAGGTGTACTCGGCCTATAACGAGCGCGACGAGGCGGATTTCGTCATCGGACGACTGCGCGACTGGATTGCGCAGGGCAATGCCCGGGCAGATTCGGCCATCCTGTATCGCTCGAACGCACAATCCCGCGTACTTGAAGAGGGCCTGATCAACGCACGCATACCGTATCGGGTTTACGGCGGTCTGCGCTTTTTCGAGCGCGCGGAAATCAAGGACGCCCTCGCGTATTTACGCCTGACCTCGAATCGTGATGACGACAGCGCTTTCGAGCGGGTCGTTAACAAACCGACTCGAGGCATCGGCGCACGAACGGTCGAGATGATGCGATCGTACGCAAGAGCCAACGCCTGTTCGATGTGGCGAGCGGCGGGCGCGCTCGCGAGCGACGACCTGAACGGTCGCGCGGCGAATGCCGTGAATGCCTTCATGTCCCTGATTGAGCGCATGGCGCGGGAAACAGATGGTCTTGATTTGCACGACAAGGTCGACCACGTCATCCACCTGAGCACGCTGATCCAGTTTTTCGAAAAAGACAAAGGCGAGAAGGGCGAAACTCGCATAGAAAACCTGGCGGAACTCGTCAGCGCGGCGAAGAGTTTCGAGCCGGATCCGGCCGAGGAAATGTCGCCGCTGGATGAGTTTCTTTCGCACGCCGCACTCGAAGCCGGCGAGGGCCAGGCTGATGCCTGGGAAGACTGCGTGCAATTGATGACCATGCACTCGGCCAAGGGTCTCGAGTTCCCGCTCGTCTTCATGTGCGGGATGGAAGACGGCTTGTTCCCGCATCAGCGCTCCATTGCAGACCCAAACGGCCTGGAAGAAGAGCGCCGGCTTTGCTATGTCGGTATTACTCGTGCGATGCAGACGCTCTATATCACCCACGCCGAACAGCGCCGCCTGCACGGCATGGATAATTTTTCTCATCCGTCACGATTTATCGCCGAGATTCCAAATAAGCACATGGAGGAGGTACGCCCTCGCGTACAAGTGGCCCGGCCCATGCGGCCAACGCGACCAACGCAGCGCAGAACCGCTACCGGTGGCCCTGGAAGCGAAGTCGGTGTGCGGCTTGGGCAGCGCGTTCGTCACAAGAAGTTCGGAGACGGGGTTATTCTGAATTGCGAGGGCCAGGGGGCCCATGCACGTGTCGAAGTCAATTTTGAGACAGCGGGCACAAAATGGCTCGTTCTCAGTTATGCAAATCTTGATCTGATGTAAACTACGTTCAATGAAGATACTCATTCTCGGCGCAGGTCAGGTTGGTGCATCCGCGGCATATCACTTGTCGCGTGAAGAGGCCAACGAGGTCACTGTTGTCGACATGCGGCCAGACGTCCTTCGAGAGTTGCAGGACCGACTCGACATTCGAACCGTCGTCGGTCATGCGGCCTATCCGGATGTTCTCGAAAGAGCGGGCGCCAGCGATGCTGATATTGTCGTCGCGTTGACCAACTCCGACGAAACCAACATGGTCGCCTGCCAGATCGCGTATACGAAATTCCGCACGCCGACCAAGATCGCCCGCATTCGCGCTGCCGAATACATGAACGCCAACGACCTGTTTACGCAGGACGCGATTCCCATCGACGTTCGTATTAGCCCTGAACAGCTGGTGTGTTCACACATCGAACAACTCATTCTTTATCCAGGGTCGTCTCAGGTGCTCGACTTCGCCGACGGTCGCGTGCGTCTTGTGGCTGCCAAAGCGGATCGCGATGGCTTGCTCGTTGGTCAGAAAATCGCGACCCTGAAAGACCACATCCCAAATACAGAAGGCCGCATCGCCGCAATCTACCGCGATGGAAAGGCCATGCTGCCCAAGGGCGACACCGTCATTCAGGAGGGCGACGAAGTCTTCTTTATCGCCGACCGCAAGGACGTTCGTGTCTTCATGAGCGAAATGCGACGCCTTGAAGACCCCGTTCGACGCGTCGTGATCGCCGGTGGTGGCAATATCGGCGTACGCCTTGCGCTGGCGCTTGAGCAAACCAACCAGGTCAAGATAATCGAGCGCGACCCACAGCGCGCGCGCCATATTTCGGAACAGCTCAACAAAGCGATCGTCCTTGTTGGCGACGCCGCCGATGAAGAGCTGTTGCTTGAGGAGAACATCGACAACGTTGACGTGTTCTGCGCCCTAACCAACTCTGAAGAAGCGAACATCCTGAGCTCGATGCTTTCCAAGCGCCTCGGCGCCCACAAGGTAATGGCGCTCATCAATCGCGCGTCCTATGTTGAGCTGGTCGAATCCGGCAGCATTGATATCGCGATTTCGCCGCAGCAAGTGACTATTGGTTCCCTGCTCGCTCACGTGCGACGCGGTGACGTTGTGAAGGTGCATTCACTGCAACGCGGTGCTGCCGAAGCCATGGAGGCCATCGCTCACGGCGACGCTGACAGTTCCAAGGTCGTCGGACAGAAAATCGAAGATATCGAGTTACCGAAAGGCACGGCCATTGTTGCCGTCGTTCGCGGCGACCAGGTTATCATCGCTCACCATGACACGGTCATCGAAACCGATGATCACGTTATCCTCTTTATGACCGACCGTCGCAAGATCGAGCACCTGGAGAGTCTCTTCCAGGTTGGCGTGTCCTTCGTCTGAAGCATCAAGGCACCTAAATGAACTGGACAGTCGTACAGCGGATACTCGGCCTGTTGCTGATGATGTTCAGCCTGACGATGCTGCCGCCGATCGCCTTTAGTTTTTACTACGACGATCACTCCTGGCTGCCGTTTGTTCAAGGCTTCGGCCTGACGCTCGCGGCCGGTATCCTGATCTGGCTACCCGTCCATCGCTCACGCAAAGATTTACGCCTCCGCGACGGCTTTCTCGTTGTCGCGGCTTTCTGGACGGTTCTCGGGACCTTCGGTGCGGCACCGCTGTACTTTGCCGACGGTCTGTCTTTGTCGATTACGGACGCGGTTTTCGAATCGATGTCGGGACTGACCACGACGGGGGCGACCATTCTGACGGGCTTGGATGAGCTTCCGCTTTCCATTCTTTATTACCGCCAGCAACTGCAGTGGCTCGGCGGAATGGGAATCATCGTTTTGGCCGTGGCGGTGTTGCCGATGCTCGGTGTCGGAGGCATGCAGCTGTATCGTGCAGAGACACCGGGGCCAGTTAAAGATACGAAGTTAACGCCGCGTATTACCGAAACGGCCAAAGCGCTCTGGTATGTGTATCTCGCTTTTACAATCGCCTGCATGCTCAGTTACCGACTTGCGGGCATGGGGTGGTTTGACGCCTTGTGTCATGCGTTCTCCACCGTTGCTATCGGTGGCTTCTCAACGCACGACGCGAGCATCGGCTACTTCGACAGCGGCGTTATCGACTGCGTTGCGATCGTTTTCATGTTCGTTGCGGGCATCAATTTTTCGCTGCACTTTTTCGCCTGGCGCTACGTGCAAATAAAGCACTATCTGCAGGACCCTGAGTTCAAGGCCTACAGTCTGATGCTCATTGTTGTCTCGGCCACCGTTGTATTTACCCTGTATCGGTATCGCGGACTAACGGATCCGGGCCAGACATTTATCAACGGCGTCTTCCAGGCGGTATCGATAGCGACAACAACGGGATTCACGACCGAGAACTTCGCGCTGTGGCCAGCAGCTCTGCCAGTGTTATTGATCTTTGCCAGCTTTGTCGGTGGATCAGCCGGTTCTACGGCCGGTGGCATCAAAGTTATTCGCTGGCTGTTGATTTATAAGCAGGGTGCCCGTGAAGTTATGCGACTCGTGCACCCCAACGCAGAAATTCCGGTCAAACTCGGCCCTACCGCGGTTCCGCCTCGAGTGGTCGATGCGGTTTGGGGTTTCTTCTCTGTCTACATCGTCGTCTTCGGTGTGATGTTGCTGGCGATGATGGCAACAGGACTTGATCAGGTGACTGCGTTTTCCGCCGTCGCCGCGACGCTCAATAACCTTGGCCCGGGACTCGGCGATGTAACGTCCGGATTTATGTCGTTGAGCGACACCGCGAAGTGGATATCCGTCGCCGGTATGCTGCTCGGTCGTCTCGAAATTTTCACGCTGCTGGTTCTGATTACGCCGACTTTCTGGCGCCACTAAAGTGTTGGATCGATTCAGCGCCGCGCTCGGTAAGACGGCTGCCTGGCTAACCCTTTTTATGGTGCTGGTGACTTTCGTCGTCGTCGTAATGCGCTACGTGTTCGATGCCGGTTTCATCTGGCTGCAGGAATCCGTCGTCTGGATGCACGCCTTTGTGTTCATGATGGGCGCTTCATACACGCTGCAGCAGGAAGAGCACGTTCGCGTCGACATCTTCTACCGGGAAATGAGTCCAACGCGACGAGCCTGGGTTGATCTCCTCGGTGTCGTCATTTTTCTGCTTCCGCTGTGTGCGTTTCTCGCCTGGAAAGGCTTCGATTTCGTTGCTGCGTCGTGGCGCCTCCAGGAAGCCTCACGTGAATCCGGCGGGCTGCCGTATCCGTTGATCCCGTTGTTGAAGACGGTCCTTGTTCTCATGCCGATAACGGTCGCACTGCAGGGCGTTGCCTTGATGTCGCGCTGTGTTCGAACGCTAAGGGGCAACTGAGTTGGAGTGGGTCGCTGCGCTGTTGTTTGTTGCTGTTATCGTCATCTTGCTGGCCGGTTTTCCGGTGGCGTTTACTTTAGGTGGCACGGCCTTATTGTTTGCGGGCTTTGGTGTCATTGGCGGCGGCTTTAACGAGGCGCTGCTGTCCGGTCTGCCAAATCGAATTTTCGGAATAATGACCAACGAGACGCTGATAGCCGTTCCTCTGTTTGTCTTTATGGGGGTCACTTTGGAGCGCGCCCGTATCGCCGAAGAGTTGCTGGAGACACTCAGCGCGCTGTTTGGAACATTGCGTGGCGGCCTCGGCGTTTCGGTCACGCTGGTCGGCATGCTGCTCGCCGCCAGCACCGGCATTGTCGGCGCGACGGTCGTAACGATGGGCCTGCTGTCGCTGCCAACGATGCTCAAGCGAGGTTATTCGCCGGAGATAGCTGCCGGGACGATCTGTGCGTCGGGGACGCTCGGGCAGATTATTCCTCCATCGATCATTCTCGTCATGCTCGGCGACGTGATGACGACCGCCTACCAGCAAGCGCAGCTGGACATGGGCATTTTCTCGCCTAAGACCGTGTCCGTCGGAGACTTATTTGCCGGCGCTTTGATTCCGGGCCTGCTGCTCGTGTTCTTGTACGTCGTCTATATTCTCGGCGTAGCATTCTTCAAGCCGGAGACGATGCCGGCACATCATCGGGAACCTGATGAGACCGTCACGGTACGCGACGTGTTTCGGGCACTGTTGCCTCCACTGCTGCTTATCTTCGCTGTGCTGGGTTCGATCCTGGGGGGCTTTGCGACGCCGACAGAAGCGGCGGGCGTGGGTGGCATGGGCGCACTCCTTATGGCGCTGGCACGAAGGCAGCTTGATCTCGAGAGGCTGCAGGAGATCATGCGCAGCACCTTGCGAATCAGCAGCATGGTGTTCCTGATCTTAATCGGTGCCTCTATTTTCTCGTTGGTCTTTCGCGGCTACGGCGGCGATGACGGCGTTCGAGCTGTTCTCGAAGCGCTGCCGGGCGGCGTGATTGCTGCAGTCGTCGTTGTGATGCTGGTGATGTTCCTGCTCGGTTTCGTCCTGGACTTTATCGAGATTACTTTTGTTGTGGTTCCGATCGTCGGCCCCGTCCTGCTGGCCATGGGTCTGGATCCGGTCTGGCTGGGCATTATGATCGCTATCAATCTGCAGACCTCCTTTCTCACTCCTCCCTTCGGTTTCGCTTTGTTTTATCTTCGTGGCGTTGCGCCCGCGTCTGTCACTACAGGCCAGATCTACCGAGGCGCGATCCCTTTCGTTGCGATTCAGATCTTCGCATTGCTGCTAATTGCGGCCTTTCCCGAGCTCGTTACCTGGTTACCCGGGAAAATTTACGGCAATTAAGCGCTGGCAGGTGTTTGACAAGACCGCCGAATCCGTCGTAGTTTGGTCTGTCCACAAGTAATTATTTTAGAAAGACCTAAAAATCAGGGGGAGCTTCATCATGAGGACCTTAACCACGGGCCCTGCACGGCAGGGTATTCGCTCGAAGTCACCATTTATTGCCAAGGCGCTAACGGCGTCACTGGTCGGTGCATTCGCGTTTACGCCGGGCATCAGCTTTGCGCAAGAAGACGACACTTTAGAAGAAATTGTCACAATCGGCACGCGTGCCCCGGGCCGCGTAAGCGCGGATCTCGCGGTAGCTGTTGATGTGCTCAGCGCAGACGATCTGGCCGCTACCGGTCAAACGGAAGTCGGTCGAATGCTGCAAGCACTCGCACCTTCGTTTAACTTTTCCAGCTCATCCATTTCAGATGGTACCGACGCACTGCGTCCGGCGACCCTACGTGGCCTCGGCCCGGATCAGACCCTGGTTCTGATTAACGGCAAGCGTCGCCATCAGGCTGCGATAATTCACATCAACAACTCAGTCGGTCGCGGTACCGCAGGTACGGACATGAACGCCATTCCGGCTGCCGCAATCAAGCGCATCGAAGTTCTGCGTGATGGCGCGGCTGCCCAATACGGATCCGACGCGATTGCCGGCGTTATTAACATTGAGTTGAAGGACGATACTGAGGGCGGCTCTCTCGGCCTGTCTATTGGCGAGTACACCGAGGGTGACGGCCAGGCAACGAATGTCGATTTCTACAAGGGTTTCAGTCTCGGCAGCGAGGGCTACCTGGGGTTATCGGTAAACTACCGTGATCGCGAGCGAACCTCTCGAGCCAATCCTCAGGGCGGCTGTCTATACGGAGGCTGTGTTGATACCGATCTTAATGGCTTTTTCGAGCCTGCGCCGGGCAACGAAACCCGCGAAGTCAGTGGACCGGCGCGAAATGGTTTCAGAATCGGCGATTCCGATTCAGAGCAGGTAGCGGTTGTGGTCAACGCTGGATTGCCACTAGGCGATGGCGAGCTTTACGGCTTTATTACCTACTCAGGCCGAGATGGCAATTCCGGGGCGTTCTATCGTAATCCATCAAGTGGTGGCGCTGCGCTCGATGATGGCGAGAATGTCGTCGTCGATGGCTTCCGGCCGGAAATCGACAGCGAAACCAACGATCGCTCGTACACCTTTGGCTACCAAACCGAATTCGATGACGGTGCAACGCTTGACCTGTCTTACTCGAATGGCCGCAACACGATTGATTACGCAACCAGCAACTCGATTAACTACTCTTTCGTGAACGAGCTTAACTTCGGCGTCGGCTTAAGCGACGCAGACATTCGGGCGCAGATTCCTCGTTCGGCCAAGGCCTACGGTCTCGAGATGACGCTCGAGACGATTAACCTCGACTACACCACATCGTTTGGTGATACTTTTGTGGCGATCGGTGCTGAGATTCGCGAAGACACCTATATGATTACACCGGGTGAGGAATATTCGTATACGGATTATGACTCGGTGAACGGTGTTGCACTTTATGCGCAAAACTCATCAGGCGGCATGCAGGGTTTTCCAGGTATTGGCCCGGCTAACGCAGCCGACGAAAAGCGCAACGTGATTTCGTTTTATGGCGATGTTGAACATCAGGTGACAGACAACCTGATGGTCAACGCGGCTATTCGATACGACGACTACGATGGCTTTGGTGATACGACGAACTTCAAGTTAGCGGGCAACCTGAGGGTAACGGACAACTTCCGACTGCGCGCTTCAGCAAGCACCGGTTTCCGTGCACCGTCAATGCAGCAGCTGTATTTCAGCAGCATCAGCACGCAGTTTCTTGGCGGCCAGCAAATCGAGACCGGCACATTCCGCAACGATAGTTCGGTCGCGCAAGCGATCGGTATTCCGGAGCTCAAGGAAGAAGAGTCAGTCAGCTTCGGTATCGGCGGTGTCGTCGACATCACTGATAGCTGGGACCTGCAGATTGATTACTACGACATTACCATTGACGACCGTGTCGTCCTCAGTAGCAATCTTGGCACAGGTTTGTCGCCTGCACTTGATGCCGCATTGCTTGCCAGCGGCTCCGGTGGCGGACAGTTCTTCCTGAACGCTATCGATACCGAAACCACGGGTATCGACATCGTTTCGACGCTGTCGGACATCGGGTTGTTGGGTGGAGACATGTCAATCACGTTTGCCGCTAACTTCACGGAAACTGATATCTCACGGATTTTCAGTAGCTCATCAACCATTGGCTCGTTGCCCCCTGAAACAATTTTCGGTGGCTTCCAGCCTTCTGTTATCGAGACCTGGCAACCGGAAGATCGCGTCAGCATTATGTCGAACTGGGTTAAGGACGCCTGGTCTGCGGGCCTTTCGATTCAGCGTTACGGCGAGTACACAACGGTCGACTCTGGCAGCCAGACCTACGGCGCGGAAGTGTTAGTGGACCTGCGTGGCAGCTTTCAGGTGAATGATAACCTCAGCGTTTACGTCTCTGGTAATAACATCTTCGATACGACGCCAGACGAGGTCACCAACTCTGGTTCACGAGGTGGCGACTTTGAATCTGCTCCGGGACTCATGGATCTGGGTAGCCCGACAGTATTCAAGTATTCACGTCGTTCTGCACCGTTTGGCTTTAACGGTGCGTACTGGTCAATTGGAGCTAATTACAACTTCTAAGGACTGGTACAATAGAAAATCAGCCGCGCATGCCTTGGTGCATGCGCGGTTTTTTTTGTTCGCTATTTTCTCGTGCTTAAGAAAGCGGCTTCTGAAATACGGGTATTGGCCTCAGCTTTTTCGAGGTATGCGTAAAACGCTTTGCCGATTTTGTCAGAGGCGGGATCTGACGCCATCAGTTCGGCCACGACTTCCGCTGTGATCGATTTCAGGTGTTGCAATACCTCGTCCGGAAAAGGTCGTAGTTCGACATTCGGGTCAGCCAGTATTTGTTGCAGGGAATTGGCGTTGCCGTTCGTGTACTCGGCTGCCATGTCGGTCGTGATGGATTGACAGGTGATTTCGACGAGTGCCTGCAGGTCGGCGGATAAAGAGTCCCAGGCCTCTTTGTTGATAATGCACTCGAGACCGGGCCCTGGTTCTTGCCAGCCCGGGTAATAATAGTATTGCGCCGCTTTGTGCAGACCGAAGGAAACATCGTTGTAAGGACCGACCCACTCGGTCGCGTCGATGGCTCCGGTTTGCAGGGACGTAAAAATCTCTGCGCCTGGCAGTGATACCGGCGTACCGCCTGCGCGCCGCAGCACCTCGGCGCCAAGGCCAGGAATTCTCATCTTGAGACCCTTCAGGTCATCAACGCTGCGTATCTCTTTGTTGAACCAGCCACCCATTTGCACGCCGGTATTGCCGCACAGGAAGGGAACAAGATTGAAGGGCTCATAGAGCTCGCGCCAAAGCTCGAGGCCACCGCCGTAATGAATCCAGGCGTTCAGCTCCATGTAGTTCAGACCGAACGGTATCGCGGTAAAGAACTGCGCCGCGTCGACTTTGCCTTTGTGATAGTAGGACGCATCGTGGCCCATCTCCACAGCGCCTCGGCTAACCGCGTCGAAAACCTCAAACGGCGGGACCAGCTCGCCGCCACCGTAGACCTTGATCCTTAATCGGCCGCCCGATGCCCGCTCCAGTCGATCGGCGAGATTTTCCACCGCCATTCCCAGGCCCGGGAATTTTGGCGGCCAGGAGGTCACGCACGACCACTCAAAGGATTCATTCGATGCGTCGGCGCCTGTGCTGCAGTCGTTTTCGGGCTTCGCGCAGCCAGCCATTCCTGCCGCGACGGCAAGACCGCCGACAAACTCTCTTCTTTTCATGATGAATCCAGCCGATTTGGGTTAATCGCTAGTCTATTCGGACCTCGCGTGGACCTCAATGGCCGCTTTATAGTTCATTTTTACGCGGGGTGGGAATCGTTAATGGTGTTATTTTCCCACCTTTATTACCATCTGTTAGCTGTTCTTGGCCAAATACCCCTCTTTATCACCAAAAATGGGCCCCGACAACCTGCCGGGGCCCTCCTTCCCTGGTCCGACCGGTGGGCCGGGCCCTTCAGCACCCTCCCTGGCGCCAAAGGGGGGACATAATCGAGCATTCCCGCCCACCGGCCGGTCAGCCCAGTGTCACAGAGCGGCACTCCGGGGTAGCTATTCGTAATTGCTTGATGCATTAATAAAGGCTGAAATCGGGGTAAATAGGGGTGTCCCGGACAGAAATGATTGGTCTTCTACAGCGCGTAAGCAGCGCCAGCGTGAGCGTCGACAGTGCGGTCATTGGCGAGATTGGCCGTGGCCTGCTGGTCCTGGTGGCCGTACATCGAGATGATGAGGCGCGTGACATCCAGCGCCTGGCGGACAGAATTTTAACGTATCGGGTCTTTCCCGACGCCGCAGGCCGCATGAACCTTAGCGTTCAGGATGTTTCGGGTGGCCTGCTGCTGGTACCACAATTCACGCTAACCGCCGATACCCGGAAAGGAACCCGCGCGAGTTTCACCCAGGGCGCCAAACCCGACAAGGCCTCTGACTTCTTCGACCAGCTCGTCGCAATCTGTCGAACCCGGCTGGATGCCGTGGAAACCGGCCAATTTGCGGCCGATATGCAAGTTTCACTCACCAATGAGGGTCCAGTTACCTTTTGGCTTGAATCCTGACCCGAAAAGGGTCCAGTTACCTTTTGAAAGGTAACTGGACCCTTTCAGCGGGCCCGCTAACCGTGTGACGCGGGTACGGTTTTGTTGCACTGGCGGGGGTATCATGAACATAATTCGCGCCCGGCCCACGCCGATAACGCACACTAAATACACACGGGGTATGTCCCCAGGAGCACATAGCAATGCCGAACATCAGCCCGGGAAGCCTGTTGCTTATTCTCGTCATCGTATTGGTAATTTTTGGGACCAAGCGCTTACGCAGTCTTGGAACCGACCTCGGTGGTGCCGTTAAAGGGTTTCGTTCCGCGATGAGTGAAGCTGAGGCTGAAGAGTCATCGGAGAAAATCGAAGACACGTCCGATGCCAGTTTCGATTCGACACCCGTTGAAGAAAGCGAAAAGAAGAAAGGCGCCTAGAGTCTCCTAAAGCCATGTCTGGGATCGGCGGTTCCGAATTTATTCTCCTTTGTCTTATTGGACTCCTGATTTTGGGGCCCGAGCGGCTTCCACGTGTCGCACGCCAAATAGGCGGCTGGGTCGGCAAAGCGCGCCAGCTAACCCGCAGCCTGCAACGCCAGCTTGAAGACGAGCTGGACGTCGAAAAAAATCTCGGTATCAATCCGGCCGACCTGAGCGTAGAAGCCCTCATGACGCCTCGTGACGATGATACGTTCTCTCCTTTGCATGACGAGGAAGACGAGGACGAGGGCGACGCGACCGCAGAAGAAGCGACCTCGGCCGATGACAAAGAGGCGCCTGCGAGCAAATGACGGACACCGCGGAAGAAAAGGAAGACGGGCTCGCGGAAGGCACGTTAATGTCACACCTCGTTGAGCTGCGAAACCGACTGTTCATCATGTTCGGCAGTGTCTTCGGCGTCTTCCTGGTTTTGTTTCCGTTCTCAAAACCAATTTTTGAATTTGTATCAGAACCACTGCGCTCCGTTCTTCCCGGCGGCCAACTCATTGCCACCGGTACGGCATCGCCCGTTATCGCAACGCTCAAGCTGTCGTTCTATCTGGCACTAATGATCGCGATGCCGGTCGTGCTCTACCAGGTTTGGGCTTTCGTCGCTCCGGGTCTGTACAAAAAAGAAAAGCATTTTGCGTTTCCTTTGCTCGCGACGAGCATAGTATTATTCTACGTCGGCCTGGCCTTCGCCTATTTCGTCGTGTTTCCGCTGATCTTCAACTTCGTCGCGGCATTCACTCCCGATGGCGTGAACTACATGCCTGACATTACCGACTACATCGGTTTTGTGATGATGTTGGTGCTGGTTTTTGGCCTCGCCTTCGAGACGCCTGTCGCGACCGTGTTGCTCGTATGGACCGGCTTGACCACAGTAGACAAGCTGGGCACGGCGCGTCCCTATGTTTTTCTCGGCGCCTTCGTCGTTGGCATGTTGCTGACGCCTCCGGACGTTATTAGTCAGATCATGCTCGCAATCCCGGTATACCTCTTGTATGAAGTCGGGATCATAATGGCGAAACTATTCAAGTCTGACCCCGTCATTAGCGATACAGAGCAAAAATAGTGTTAAATTCTAGCCCTTAAGTCTAAAAACAATGAAGGCGGCGCCTGACGCCGACCGGGGGAAACACCATGACCGAGGCTGTTGCCGGATCGCCGGACGATCTATCCAACCAAGCTGAGCTTTTTGGCCACCCAGTAGGGCTGTATGTTTGCTTTACGACGGAGCTTTGGGAGCGCTTTTCATTCTACGGAATGAAGTATCTGCTGCTTCTGTATTTAACGAAGTATCACCTGTTCACCGACGGCGAAGGCCTGGATGTACTGGGCTCGTACGCCGGACTCGTTTATGCCCTGCCATTAATCGGCGGCATGATCGCCGATCGATATCTTGGCATGCGTAAGTCAGTCGTGTTTGGCGGCATCTGTTTATCGCTGGGTCACCTATTGATGGCGATTGAGGGTCATCAGGCGATTAACTACGCGGCTGGCACGGTACTTACCCACGACCTGACACTTGCCAGTGGCGTCATTTTCGCGGCGGGAACAACGCTGACCGAAGCCGTCATGTATCGCGATACCGGCTCTCTCAACTGGTTCTACTTCGCACTTGCCCTGATCGTTATGGGTGTCGGCTACCTGAAACCCAACATTTCTACGATTGTCGGCAAGCTGTATTCGCAAGACGACCCGCGCCGTGACGGCGGATTCACAATTTTCTACATGGGCATCAACATCGGCTCTTTCGTCGCCACGCTGCTTTGCGGCTGGCTCGGCGAAACCTATGGCTGGAGGTACGGATTTGGTGCCGCCGGTATCGGCATGATCATCGGCCTTTGTACCTTCATGTACGGTCAAAAGTACCTGATGGGTCTTGCCGAACCGACAGAGCCCGAAAAGCTGAAGAAGAGCTTCATTGGACCCATCAATGTTGAATGGGGCATCTATCTGCTAAGCCTGCCATTCCTGGGTGTCTTCTGGCTACTGGTGCAACACGAGCCGGTCGTACTGTTGACGCAAAACGTCTTCCTGATCATTTCGATCGTCGGACTGATTCTCTACTCAATGGTCCACACGAGAATGGATCAGAACAATACCGTCGCGTACACGATCGCGGCAGTCGCCGTTGTCGGCGGCCTGTACGCGATTGGCGTAAACCTGCACTTCATACCGGGCAGCGAAGCGCTTGCCGAGAAGGTGTTGTACGGCTCAATCCTCCTGATCGTCGGCTTCGTCGTATACGGCTTCCTGACGCACAATTCGGCCGAGTTTGGGCGCACCGTCGTCCTGATGATCTTGATCCTCTCGACGGTTGTGTTCTGGGCGCTGTTTGAGCAGTCGGCGGGTTCGATGACTCTGTTCGCAGATCGTGCGGTCGACCGCACGGTTGGCGGTACAACCTTTACCGCCGCGCAGTTCGGCTCGCTAAATGCCGGCTTCATCATGTTACTGGCGATTCCGTTTGCGGCGCTCTGGACGTGGCTTTCCAAAAAGGGCCTTGAACCGAACACACCGGTCAAGTTTGGCCTCGGCATTTTGCAGGCCGGTCTTGGCTTCGGCGCACTGGTCTTCGGCGCGCAATTCCCGGATGCCACGGGACATATTGCAATGATCTGGTTGGTGCTGGCCTACCTGCTGCATACGACGGGTGAGCTTTGCCTGTCACCGGTCGGGCTGTCGGCGGTCACCAAGCTGTCGATCGGAAATGTCGTCGGTGTCAGTATGGGTACCTGGTTCCTGGCGACGGCGCTGTCCGAAACGGTTGCGACGCGACTCGGTAAGATGGCGGCCATTGATACATCGGCGGGCGAAACGGCCGATATTGCCACAGCCGTTGCGACTTACACTGAGCTATTCTCGTTCCTCATGTGGGTCGGAATCGGCATGGGCATATTCATGATTGTGATTTCACCAATACTTAAGCGCTGGATGCATGGCATTCACTAGACGCTGTTAACAAACGATTGGAAAGACTAATGAAAAAACTCGCTGGAATTTTCGCGGGCGCGTTGCTCGTGCTGATGATCGGAGCCTGTTCTCCGCAGAGCTCTGAAGATGTGGATGTCGCCGCTACGGCGCCGACCGAAACGGCTGACGAATTCGTTGCACGAGCGAACGATGAACTTAAAGCGCTTGGTGACGAACTTGGCGCGGTCGAGTGGGTTCGCGCAACGTACATCACGCTGGACACCGCTATCGTCGAGGCAGCGGCCAATGAAAAGTACGCCAAATGGCACGGCGGTATGGTGCAGCAGGCGCTGGCTTATGATGATCAGGACCTTGCACCCGAAACACGGC
>CAZMRZ010000029.1:17678-33364 GCA_964568835.1 uncultured Woeseiaceae bacterium
ATGGTGCAGCAGGCGCTGGCTTATGATGATCAGGACCTTGCACCCGAAACACGGCGAGCGATCAATCTGTTGAAGCTGGGCACATCCTTGCCGACGCCCAGTGACGCAGACAAGCGCAAAGAGCTCTCAATGATCGCGACGGAGCTCGGTGGCATGTACGGCGCCGGCAAGTTTTGCCGAAGCGACAACGATTGCCTTTCCGGTTCTGAGCTTGAGGGTCTCATGCAAACCTCAAAAGACTACGATGAGTTGGAGGAGTACTGGACGGGCTGGCGAACGATTGGCCCGCCAATGCGGGACAAGTATCAGCGCTACGTTGAACTGGCCAACGAGGGCGCAAGCGAACTTGGCTACGGCGACCTCGGCGAAATGTGGCGTGCTGGCTTTGATATGAGCCCGGCTGAATTCGAAGGAGAGGCCGCTCGTCTCTGGGAACAAGTGAAGCCGCTCTACGACGAGTTGCATTGCGCGGTTCGCGCGAAACTCGGCGAACACTACGGCGAAGACAAGGTTCCTCAGGATGGGCCGATACCGGCGCACCTGCTCGGCAACATGTGGGCGCAGGAATGGGGTTTCATTTACGACATCATGGAGCCGTATCCCGGTGAGTCGGATCTTGACGTCGACGCCACGCTGAAAACCAAGAACTTCTCACCGCAGGAGATGGTTCGATCCGCGGAGAACTTCTACGTGTCCCTCGGCATGGACCGATTGCCGGATACGTTCTGGACGCGGTCGCAGTTTACAAAACCGCGTGACCGGGAAGTTGTTTGCCACGCCAGCGCCTGGGGCCTGGATGGCGGTAACGACTTGCGTATCAAGATGTGTATCAAGCAAACCTATGATGAGCTCCGAACCATTTATCACGAGCTCGGGCACAACTACTACCAGGGTGCGTACAAAGACCAGCCGCCAATTTTTCAGGGCAGCGCGCATTCAGGATTTCATGAGGCCATCGGCGATACCGTTACCTTATCGATGACACCCGATTACCTGGCTGAAGTCGGCCTCGTGAGCGGCGCCGAGATAGGCGACAAGGCGATCATCAATCGTCAGATGCAAATGGCCCTCGACAAGATTGCCTTCCTGCCGTTTGGCAAGCTCATCGATGAGTGGCGTTGGGGTGTTTTCTCCGGCGAGATCAAACCTGAGGATTACAACAAGGCCTGGTGGGACATGCGCCTCAAGTACCAGGGTATCGTGCCGCCGAGCGAGCGAAGCGAAGATAACTTCGACCCCGGTGCGAAATACCACATCCCTAGCAATGTCTCCTACACGCGCTATTTCCTTGCGCGCATTTTGCAGTTTCAGTTCCAGCGCTCTCTTTGTGAGATTGCCGGACACGAAGGCAGTCTCGCATCGTGTTCGATCTACGGCAGCAAGGAAGCGGGGAGCAAGTTCTTCGACATGATGGCCTCCGGCCAGAGCGAGCCTTGGCAGGATGCATTGGAAAAACTGACGGGCACACGCGAGATGGATGCCACGGCGATTATCGATTACTTCGCGCCGCTCATGGGCTACTTAAAAGAACAAAACGAGGGTCGCAGCTGCGGCTGGTAAATGCAGGAGCGGGTCTCGCCCGCAATAGGGGAATGTAATGGCTAATCCAAACCAAACCACAGCACCGGGTGGTTTTCTTGGCACCGTAGAGCGCGTCGGCAACAAACTACCCGATCCGGCGATGTTGTTCGTCGGCCTCTTATTCATCGTTTGGGTTTTGTCGTGGTTGCTGTCGTACGTAACATTCGATGTGGTCGACCCGCGCTCCAATGAAGCACTGGTCATCAACAACCTGCTTTCAGGCTCGGCGATTACCGAGTTTCTCTCGGTCATGGTTACCAACTTCTCGCACTTTCACCCGGTCGGCGTCGTACTCGTTGCGATGCTGGGCATCGGTGTCGCGGAGGCAACTGGTTTTATCAACACCGGATTGCGTGCTCTGCTCAATGTCACCAGCGACCGCTTCCTGACGCCGATGGTCATCATGGTCGGTATCGCGAGCCACACAGCGGCGGACGCCGGCTACGTTCTGGTCATCCCGCTCGGTGGCGTTATCTTTTACGCGGCCGGCCGTCACCCATTAGCGGGAATCGCGGCGGCCTTCGCCGGTGTTTCAGGTGGTTTCTCGGCGAGCTTTATTCCCTCGTCCATCGATCCGCTGCTGCAAGGTCTCTCGCAGGCCGGCGCACGAATTCTGGATCCCACCATCGAGCTCAACCCGCTTAACAACTATTTTTTCACCACGGCGTCTTCTCTGCTCATTGTCGGAATCGGCTGGTATGTGACGTCGAAGATTATTGAGCCACGACTTGCGAATACCGAAATTGACGGTGACGCCGAAGACCTGCCCGAAATGCACGACCTGCAGGATCAGGAACGTAAAGGCCTGCGTTGGTCGCTGATCGCCATGCTTCTGGGTGTTGTCCTTTTGGTCGCGACGGCCCTGCCTGCCGGATCGCCATGGCGTGACGCGGGCGGCAACATTTCGAGCTTCCAGGCGCCCCTGATGCGATCGATTGTGTCGCTCATCTTTTTGTTATTCCTGCTGCCCGGTGTGGTTTACGGCATCGTTGCCGGAACCGTGAAGAGCTCAAAAGACATTATCGTCGGCATGACGAAATCGATGCACAGCATGGCGTATTACCTGGTCATCATGTTCTTCATCGCACAGTTCGTTTACGCCTTTGGTCAGTCAAACCTCGGTGTCTTGCTGGCGCTGCAGGGTGCGGCGTTCCTGAAGGCCATGGCAATGCCCGCTGCTGTGACTATCGTTGGCATTATCATCCTCACAGCCGTCGTCAATGTTTTCGTCGGCTCAGCATCCGGCAAGTGGGGACTGCTAGCCCCGATTTTTATTCCGATGCTCATGACACTTGGCATATCGCCCGACCTGACCCAAGCGGCTTACCGCGTGGGCGATTCCAGCACCAATATCATTACGCCTTTGATGCCGTACTTCCCGCTGGTCGTTGTTTATTGTCAGCGCTACGTGAAAGGCACCGGTATCGGCACGTTGACGGCGCTGATGTTGCCGTACTCAATAAGCTTCCTGGTGTTGTGGACCATCTTCCTACTAATCTACTTCGCCATCGGATTGCCACTGGGCATTCAGGCAAGTTACACCTACCCGTAAGGACCACGCGTGATGCATGACTTCGAGAAACTGGGCGCTTTCTATCTGGGCAAGCGCTACGACACAGAATCGCAAAACCTCACAGAGGATCTGGTTCTTTACGATTCGAAGGACCTGACAACACATGCGGTGATTATTGGCATGACCGGGTCCGGTAAGACCGGACTCGGCATCGGTATTTTGGAAGAGGCCGCGCTCGATCACATTCCTGTGATCGCACTCGACCCCAAGGGCGACATGGGCAACCTGTTGCTGACCTTCCCGCAACTAAAGCCCGAAGATTTCGAGCCCTGGGTGAATAACTACACGGCCGCGGAAAAGGGCCAAACCCCTCTTGAGTTTGCGGCCGCGCAGGCCGCACTTTGGAAAAAGGGCCTCGGACAGTGGGGGCAAACAGGAAAACGGATCGCACAGCTCAGGAAAAACGTCGATCTTGCGGTTTACACACCGGGCAGCAATGCCGGTTTGCCGATTTCCGTACTGCAGTCTTTCGGCGCTCCCGATCAAGCCCTGATCGACGACGTCGACCTTTATCGCGAGCGCGTTCAGGCAACAGCAACAGGAATCTTGACGCTGCTTGGCATCAATGCAGATCCCGTGGCCAGCCGTGAACACATACTGATCTCACGCTTGCTCGATAAGGCCTGGAAGGCCGGACGAGACCTCGACGTTGCCACACTGATCGCCGAGATTCAGGATCCGCCTATTACAAAGGTCGGCGTGATGAGCCTCGATGCCTTCTATCCCGCGAAAGATCGTTTTGCACTCGCCATGCGACTAAATAACTTACTGGCAGCCCCGGGATTCGAGTCATGGATGGAGGGCGAGCCGCTCAAGGCGAAGAACCTTCTCTATACGGCTGACGGAAAGCCGCGTATTTCAGTGATGTCGATCGCGCATCTCGATGATTCGCAGCGCATGTTCTTCGTTTGCATGCTGTTAAACGAACTCATCGCGTGGATGCGAGCGCAGCAGGGCACCTCAAGTCTGCGTGCCATTTTGTACATGGATGAACTGTTCGGCTACATGCCGCCGGTCGCGAACCCGCCCTCGAAAAGACTGTTCCTTACTTTGCTGAAGCAAGCGCGCGCCTACGGCCTTGGCCTGGTGCTCTCGACGCAAAACCCGGTCGACCTCGACTACAAGGGCCTTTCGAATACCGGCACCTGGTTTATTGGCCGAATGCAAACCGAACGCGACAAAGCGCGCGTGATGGAAGGCCTTGAGGGAGCGAGCGACGGCAACTTCGACAAGCAGGCCATGGAGCGCACCATCGCAGGGCTCGGCAAGCGACGCTTCTTGTTGCATAACGTGCATGAAGACGAAGCCGTTGTCTTCAACACGCGATGGGTAATGTCCTATCTCGCCGGACCACTCACGCGCGACCATATTCGAAGACTCATGTCGACGGCGAAAAACAAAATCGCAGCTGTCGCGAAAACCGTATCGAAGCCCAAGCGCAAAAGTGTCGATTCGGCTCCGGCTCTACCGCCGGCGATCGATCAATATTTTGTATCCGGAAGAGGTGACGGCATTGTTTATCACCCACGCCTGGTGGCGGGTGGTGATGTCGTGTTCACCAGCTCGCGTTACAACATCGAAGACGAGCGCTCGGTATTGCATGCCGTCGAGTTCGAAGATGGCCCGGTTGCCGTCGACTGGGATGACGCAGAAGCACTCGACGTTGACATCGCCGACCTTGATAAAAAGGGCGTCGCGGAAGCAACGTACGCAGACTGTCCTGCACCGGCCAGCAATGCGAAGGGCTACACGGGCTGGAACAAAGACTACAAGCGCTGGTTGCGACAAAACGAAAACATGACGCTGTATCGCAGCAAACGCTTCCGCCTCACCTCCGA
This sequence comes from uncultured Woeseiaceae bacterium, assembly GCA_964568835.1. Classification (GTDB taxonomy): domain Bacteria; phylum Pseudomonadota; class Gammaproteobacteria; order Steroidobacterales; family Woeseiaceae; genus UBA1847. The sequence goes on from CAZMRZ010000029.1 coordinate 22,671, forward strand.
GGCCGGCGAGACCGAAGGCGAATTCAGGGTGCGCCTGCAGGATGCCGCGAGCGAAAAACGCGACATCGCGATCGGGAAGGTCCGCAAGCGCTACGCCGGCAAGACAAACACGCTCGAAAATCGCTTGATGCGGGCGGAGCAGGCGATCGCCGTTCAGTCACAGCAGTCAACGAAGAAAAAACTGGATACGGCCATTTCCTTCGGTACCGCTATTCTTGGTGCCGTATTGGGACGAAAACGAATCTCCAGCGCCTCGGCCTCCAAAATGGGCACAGCGATCAAGACAGCCAGCAGTGCACGGAAAGAAGCCGCTGATGTCACTCGTGCGACGCAGACGGCCGAAAAGGTCAAGAAGGACATCCTCGCCTTGAGCAAAGAGCTCGAGAAAGAGGTTAAGGCCTTGGACACATCGTTCGACGCGCAGTCCGAAGATCTCGACGAGATCATTGTCCGCGCAAAAAGCACGGACATTCACGTCGCGGTTACGGGCCTTGTGTGGCTACCCTACGCACCGGATGAGGGCGGTCGTCTTCGTCCGGCCTGGTAGCCGCTTTTCTTTTACGGTCTGATGTGTGTCGGCGTCTAGTCGCCGACACACGCACCCGCGTAAGCTTTCTGCACGGCGGCGTTATCAAGCTGGCAAGAGTTATCGTAGGTTTCGCCATCCATGCCGCACACTGGTAGATAGTCATTGGGGCAGTTCTCGCCCAGGCTTTCGCAAACGCCCGCGTACTCGATCGTTACGCCACGTCGTTCGGCAAAACATGCATTACCGTACGTCGTGCCATCGTCGCCGCACACTGGCACGAACAAGCGCGGACAGGAGCGAACGTTACACATGCCTTCGGAGAAGTTCGTAATGCCGGCCTTTTCACCAACGCAAGCGTTGTCGTAGGTGACCCCATCTTCCCCACAAACCGGCGCATAGACCTGCGGGCAGTTTTCGATATTGCAGGTGCCTTTTCGCTGCACGAGAATTCGGTCGGCTTCGGCCTCACAACGATTGATGAAGGTGCGGCCATTCATGCCGCAAACAGGATCTTCATAACTTGGACATCCGTTCGGCGTGCAAGCACCCAGGCCGGCAATTTCGATTTTCGACTTTTCTGCAAAACACTCGTTGATATACGTGTTGCCATCGACCCCACAAACCGCGTCGAAAATTTCCGGGCAGCCTTCATTGTTTTCGTCGGGGCAAATACCCGCGCTCGCAACCTCAACACCCGCTGCGCCCGCGACACAGTCGTTACTATAGGTGTTGCCGTCGGCGCCACAGACGGGGTCGTATTGCATCGTGCAGGCCACTTCGCCCTGCGCGACGACGATGCTCTTGCCCGGCGTCGAGAAAATGCTTTGCATGTCCACATCGCCAGCCAGCGCCGGGGTGAACGGCAGCATCGAGGATATGACTGCGAGAAGTCCGTTTCGAATTGTTATGTTCATCATGTTCATTAGAGCCTCAAACCCACCGACGGTTCAACGAATTCTCGCACTACCCCAGTAGTTATAGCTTAGTGACTTGATTCCGGGAACATACATGCGGTTATCCTCTTCGATGTCAAAACCGGCCGCGGCGAGAATGGCCGGTATGTCCCGGTTCATATTGCAACCTCCGGCGAACCGCCTCCAGGCCGGATTCATTCTTTCCTGCCACTTCACCACATTCCCGTCCGGTGCCTTGCCGTGCTCGCAAAAAAGCAGCTTTCCATCCGACTTCAGGACCCGTCGCATTCCGTCGAGCGCGCTCGCGACGTCAGCAATGGTGCACAGCGTGTAGGTGATCAGGACAGTATCCACACAGTCGTCGTCCAGCGGAATTTCTTCGCTGGGAAGATCGATGAGCTCAACATCCAGGCCTGAATTGGCAATGGGTTCGGCGGCTATTTCCCGCATTCCTGACGATGGCTCAAGGCCCCAGATGCGACGCACGTTGGCGCGATCGTAATGCGGTAGATTCAGCCCGCTGCCAAATCCGATTTCCAGCACGTCGCCACTCGCGCCCGGCACGACTTTCTCGCGTTGCTTTTGAGTCGGCCGGGTGCTGCAAGCCAGGTTGATCAGGCGCGGAAGCACCTTGTCCTCGTACCAGCTCACCGCCCGGTCACCAACTCACTTATCGTGACCAACTCGTAGCCCTCGGCCGCAAGCCTCGGCAGCTCCCGCTCCAGAAAATCGAGTGTCGCCCCATGCGGGTGCCCGATAGCGATAACGGAGCCGCGCTTGTCAGCCAGCATTTTCATTCGCTCAAATTCCCGGGCAACGGTCTCGGGCCTTTGGTCCGGGTCGAGAAAAACGTCGCGCTTGCGAGCATGCACGCCGGCCTCGCTCGCCATTCTCAGCGCCACACTTTCGTGTGTCGTAAAGCTGTCGACGAAGAACAGGTTCTCACGAGCCTGGATTTCTTCCATCAGCCACTGCATGTGACCCGGGTGGCGGGTCAGCAAGCTACCACGATGGCTGTTCACGCCGATCGCGTGTGGGACTGACATCAAGGCTTCATCAAACGTGTCGCCAAACTCTCGACGACTCATGTCCAGATTGATGCCGAGCGGCTCATACGCTGTTTCGTCGGACCCGGCCTGCAATGGTAAGTGCAGCAGAACTTCCTTGCCGCTCTCGAAGGCGTGGGTCGCCAAAGCTTGCGCACGTGGCGTTCCGGGCAACACGGCAAAAGATATCGGCCCGGGCAATTCGATGGCTCGGCGGCCCGCGTCCAGGCGATACCCAAGGTCGTCGATAATAATTGCGATACGCGGAGTGCCGGTCGCGACGGATGCAGACGCGAGCAGCAGGAGAAGTGCGACGAGGGACACGCGAAACGCTGTCATTGCGCGTTGCTGTGCATCACCGCTCGAGGCCGCAGTTGCTCCATCGCCTCAACCAGCTGGGCGTCCGACTCGCGATCGAGAATCCCCGACAGGCTCAGGTCCGGAAATCCGGGTGCCCCGTCAATCAGCACGTCCGGGGTAACCCCGACTTCGTGAATCGAGTCGCCAGAGGGTGTGTAGTAACGTGACGTCGTGAGCTTGATGGCACGACCTTTCGAAAGCGGCATTACCGTTTGCACGAGGCCCTTACCGAACGTCGGACTACCGACAATGGTCGCGCGACTGTGATCCTGCAGCGCGCCAGCAACAATCTCGGAGGCTGACGCCGAGCCGCTGTTAACGAGAACAATCAGGGGCGAGCCATCAAGGATGTCGCCGCGATGTGCCGACCGCGTAAAACGCGACTCTACAGATCGACCATCGGCCGAAACAATGACGCCGGAATCCAGAAACAAATCCGATACGTCCACGGCCGAATCAAGAACGCCGCCCGGATTGTTGCGCAGGTCGAGCACCAGGCCTTCCAGCATGCCTGCGTTAGCGTCCTGCAACTCATCCACAGCAACGCTAAGCTCACGTGCCGTGTTTTCCGTGAACTGGTTAACCCGCACATAGCCGTAGGACGGGCTGAGAAACTCTTTGTGAACGCTCGCGACCCGAATAATCTGTCGGCGCATCTCATGGTCAATCACTTTTTCATCACGTAGCACTGACAGCATGACTTTCGAGCCGACCTGGCCTCGTAACATCCCCATCGCCTCTTTTATTCGGCCATCTTCTATGAACAGCCCGTCTACGGCGACGAGCTCATCGCCACTGCGAATACCGGCTCGAGCCGCAGGGGATCCGGCGACGGGGCTAATCACGCGAATCGCGTCATCAATTTCGGCGACCTCAATTCCAACACCGCTGTAGCTACCGGTCGTGCTGATGCGAATGTCGCGGTACTCGCTCGCATCAAGATATTCGGAATGGGGATCCAGGTCGCTGACCATGCCGCGAATAGCGCTTTCCAGCAGTGTCGCATCGTCGATGGGCTCAACATAGTCACGCTTCACGCGTTCCAGAACCTCGGCAAATAGCTGCGCCTGCTCCCAAGCCAGATCTTCATTCGAGGGCGGTGCCTCATGGCTCAACAACCCACCGCCGATGGACAGGCTGAGGCCCATTACGACGCCGATAACGACAACCAAAATTGCTCTAATTTTCAAAGACATACGATGCTCGACAGACCCCGGCCTTTGGCTCTTGTGGCGCAATCACCGACCTTAGCACAGAATATTGAGCGATAATGAACCACCAGCACAAATTCACCCGGGAAGGAGCGAGCGCTCGGATGAGCCCTAGCTTCCCGGTCTCCGAGTCACCCATTGCCTTGGATTAACGGGCTTGGTGCCTTTCCGCAGCTCGAAGTAAACGCTCGCCTGCGCCTGTCCGCCGCTGTCGCCAACGGTCGCGATCACATCACCGGGTGCGACCCAGTCTCCGGCGTTCTTGAGAAGGGTCTCGTTGTAGCCATAGAGGGTCATGTAACCCTCGCCGTGATCAACGATAACGAGCAGACCCATTCCCGCGAGCCAATCGGCGAACGCAATACGTCCGTGATACACGGCCCGAACCTCCCGGCCGCGCGGCGCCGCCATCACGACGCCGTTCCATTTTATCCTGCCGCCGACTCGCGGTTGTCCGAAGTCGTGGATCAGTGTGCCGGCCACCGGCCAGGTGAGCTTGCCTTTGTGTTTGCTGAACGGTTCTTCGGAGCTAATGGGGTAATCCGACAAAATGCTCGTAAGTTCTGCGATCAGTCGCGTCAGGTCCTGCTCCTGGGCGGCGAGACGATCAACCTCCTGGCCTTCATTGGCGATTTTCTTTCGAAGACTCGCCAGCAAGGACTGCCGCTCTTCCTGAGAACTATTGAGCTTGGTCAGCTCGGCGTAATAGCTCTTGGCCAGTCCGGCCAGGCGAGCCTCTTCAGCCGCAATCTGACTTTGGAGCTCGTCGAGCTTGCGGATTTCTTCCATGACCGCGGAAATGTTGTCGGCGCGATAGTCGTTTAGATATCGATAGTAGGCCATCAGTCGGCCGAGCGTCGCCGGGTCGCGCTGATTAAGTAGCAGCTTGATCTTCTCCTGGCTGCCGCTCATGTAGGCCGCACGCACCTGCTGAGCCAACTCGCCAGACTCGACGTCGAGGTGGGCCTTGCGTTCGGCCAGATCGGCATCGAGGGCCGCCTTCTTCTTCTCGGTAAACCGCTGTTCTCGTTCGATATCGTTGATCCGCATGCGCTGTTCGGATATCGCGACCTCTATCGTCTGGAGCTCGCCGGTCAGCCGGTCCCGCTCAGCCGCCGCGCGGTCCATGCTCTCTTTCAGGTCGCTGATGCGGTCGCGGACCTGCTCCAGCTCGCGCTCCTTGACCTTCGTGAGCTCCCCGTGGGAATCCTGGGCCCGGACGGCGCCAGGCACCGTCAGCAGCAGCAGGAAAAGGACTATTCGTATGACCATATCGGCAGAGTGTAGAGCCTTCAGCGGGGTATTTCCTGCCGCTTTTACAGGTATACTCCCGCTTTTCACAATCTTCCTACGCAGAGGTCCTCTCTGCCTGAGTGCCCCATGGACAAAGTATTAGAATTCACCAGCAGCAACACGCTGTTGGTGCTGGCATTGATGATCAGCTTTTTCGCCGTCGTGTTTACGGAGCTGCGCCGGAAAGCCAGCGGACTGGTCAACATCGAGGCCATTGAGGCTGTTTCGCTCATCAATAACGACGCCGTCGTTATCGACCTGCGCAGCGTCGATGCCTTTTCGAAGGGCCACATCGTCAACGCAAAAAACATTCCGTCCGATGAACTCGACGCCAAAATGAGCGGTCTCGAGGCGTTGAAATCAAAACCGATTATCGCGGTATGTGACGCAGGGGCCACATCGACCAAGGCGGTAAGCTCGTTGCGACAGGCCGGGTACGATAGCGTATATGGTTTGAAGGGCGGCATGTCCGGATGGAGTCAGGCCGGCCTTCCTGTTGTCACTGGCAAGAAGACCAAAGTCAGGGGCAAAGACAAGAAGTCGAAAAAAAATAGGGACCGAATTGAGCAACAGCAATAAAGTGACGGTCTACGGCGATACGATGTGCCCATATTGCGGCGCCGCGCGAATGCTGCTCACGAAAAAGGCGGTTGAATTTGAGGATATCGTCATCACTGATGATTCCGAGAAACGAAAAGAAATGCAGGAAAGAAGCGGCCGCACGTCTGTGCCGCAGATTTTCATTGGTGACACCCTCGTTGGGGGATTCGATGAACTTTGCGCCCTTGATAAGAGCGGAGAGCTGGAACAACTGCTTGCCGGGTCGTCCGGCGGGCAATAACGAGATATAGGAAAGAAAATGGCAGAGGAAAAAGAACAGGCTGAGAAACGCTTATCGATTGGCAAGATCTATTTGAAGGACTTTTCATTTGAGTCCCCGCAGGCTCCGGGTGTTTTCCGCCAGTCTGACTGGAAGCCACAAACGGACCTCAATCTGCGTAGCAGCCATACCGCCGTGGAAGATGATCATCACGAAGTCGTATTGACGGTCACCGTCGAGGCGAAAGCGGACGACAAGACTTTCTTCCTGCTCGAGCTGCAGCAGGCAGGCCTTTTTGAGATTTCCGGTTACGAAGACGATGAGTTCGGCGCGATTGTTGGCAGCTTCTGTCCAAACGTCCTGTTCCCGTTCGCACGTGAAACCGTCGCGTCACTCGTACAAAAGGGCGGCTTCCCGGAATTTGTTCTGCAGCCAATCAACTTTGACGCGCTTTACATGCAATCAAAACAGCAGCAAGCTGAGCAACAAGCTGAGCAAGCAGAGAAGCACTAATCAGTAACGACGCAGCAACGAGGACCATCGCGGTAATCGGTGCGGGTTCCTGGGGAACCGCGCTGGCGCTGCAACTCGCTCGTTCAGGCAGCGATGTCCGACTGAGCGGGGTCGTTGAGCTCGACCTGCTCGAGGCCATGGTGACGGATCGTGAGAACGTTCGTTACCTGCCAGGCATTAAGTTTCCAGAGAACCTTATCGCGTGTCCTGATCTCGGCGAATGCCTTGATGGAGTGCGCGACATTCTCGTGGTCGTACCGAGTCACGGGCTACGCAGCACGCTGACTACAGCATTGCCGTATCTCCGTAAAGACTCCCGAGTTTGCTGGGCAACCAAGGGTTTTGAGTTGCACAGCGGCAAACTGCCGCATCAGGTCGCGGCCGAGGTCCTGGGTGAAGATCGCCCGGTAGCGGTGTTATCCGGACCGACCTTTGCGAAAGAGGTTGCCGAAGGACTGCCGACGGCGATGACCATCGCATCCAACAACACTGAGTTCGGACAGTCGCTCGCCGCGGCAATTTCGGGCGAAAATTTTAGAGCGTATACCTCCGATGACTTTATCGGTGTCGAGGTTGGTGGCGCAATCAAGAACGTGCTCGCGATCGGTGCTGGCATGTGCGACGGGCTCGGCTTTGGTGCCAACGCCAGAGTCGCGCTAATCACTCGAGGGCTTGTTGAGCTGACACGCCTCGGCGTCGCGCTCGGCGCGAAGAAAGCTTCGATGATGGGCCTTGCCGGTATGGGCGACCTGGTTCTGACCTGCACCGACAATCTGTCTCGCAACCGTCGCATGGGTCTCGCCCTCGCTAGCGGCAAAACGATCGAAGAAGCCCAGGAAGAAATACAGCAGGTTGTCGAGGGCGTTCTCGCTGCAAAGGCCGTCAAGGAGGTCGCTGACGATCTCGGTATCGAAATGCCGATTTGCCATCAGGTCTATCGCATTCTTTACGAAGGCGCCTCTCCACTCGAGGCTGTTGGTGCTTTGATGGGCAGGGAGCTCAAGTCCGAACACGAATAATCGCTGGAATCTCTGCTACTCTCTCCTAAATTAAGAAAAAGCAAAATAAGGGGAAAAGCATGGATCGTCGCAAATTTTGTCGGACAGCTGTTGCCGCTGGTGTTGCAGCTTCGTACCCACTCTTAGGCGCCTGCAGTCGCAGCAAGCCACCCGTAGCAACATCCGCCGACACCAGTATCCGGGGTATCTCCCTGGGCGGCGCTGAAATCGAACTCGAAAAAGCGGCCATCAAGGAACTCGGTGATGCGATGACCGGACCGGTCATGCTCTCGGGCCATCCTGACTATGACGGCGCACGAACGATCTGGAACGGCATGCACGATAAACGTCCAGCGCTCATCGCTCGCTGCATGAACAGCGAAGACGTATCGAACGCCGTTACCTTTGCCGGGGAGCGCGACTTGCTGTTGGCGGTTCGCGGCGGCGGACACAGCTGGCCTGGCAAATCTGTATGTAACGACGGTCTGATGATCGATCTGTCACAAATGCAGGCCGTCGACGTAGATGTCGACGCACAGCGCGCGCAGGTTGGCGGCGGTGCGCTTCTTGGTCATCTCGATCAGGCCTGTCTGCCACATGGGCTTGTCACAACGGCCGGTGTTGTTTCGCATACTGGCGTCGGTGGCTTCACTCTGGGTGGCGGATTCGGACGACTGAATCGCAAATATGGCCTGGCGGTGGATAATCTTGTATCGGCAGAAATTATTTCGGCTGATGGCCAAATACGCACTGCCAGCGCGGACGAGAATCCTGATCTTTTCTGGGCGCTTCGCGGTGGCGGCGGAAACTTTGGCGCTGTAACCAAGTTCGAGTTTCAGCTACATCCGTTTGATCGCAACGTTTTGTCGGGCAGCATTGTCTGGCCCATTGACCAGGCTCGAGACGTGTTGGAGTTTTACGCTGAATGGTCGGCTGGCTTGTCCGATGAGATTTACGTCGGACCAACCGTTGCTACGACACCGGAGGGTGCCCGCGTCATTATGATGGATGTCGTTTACAACGGTGACCCGGCAGTGGGCGAGAAAGAGCTCGCGCCGTTAAGGGCGATTGGCTCGCCGATGGCGGATGGTGTAATGCTTCAGGATTACACCTTTATGCAAACGAATCTCGATGCGGCATTTGGTCATGGTGTTCGCTCGTATGCCAAGAACGGCCTGGTGAAGGAGTGGACTCAGGGCTTGGTCGACTCAATTATCGAAGCTGATGATCCGCGGATTTTCCTGGCCAATCACGTCGCGGGCGCTGCCGTTAAACGCGTCGGCGAAGCTGACACTGCCTTCCCACATCGCAATGCCGAAATCATGCTGGTTGTTGTTGCTGGATGGATGGATCCGGCTCAGGACGACGAACTCATCGCCGCATCGCGCGCGGTCCATAAAGCGCTCGAGCCGCACATGGGTGGCTATTACGGCAATATCGATTTCGACCAGAGCAAGACGGTTGGCAACTACGGCCCAGCCTACGAGCGCCTGACGCAAATCAAGGCTGAATACGATCCGGGCAATTTGTTTAGACTGAACAGCAACATCAAGCCAGCCTAGTTACCACCGGCGAAGTCCAACTGTCGCCACGCCTCATAGATAACGACCGCAGCTGAATTCGAAAGATTCAGACTGCGGCTGTTTTCTCTCATCGGCAGTCGCAAGCGCTGTTCGGGCGGTACGGACTCGAGCACCTCGGTGGGAAGCCCGCGCGTTTCCGGGCCAAACAGAAACGCATCACCTTCGACATAACTTGGCGCGTCGTGGCGCGTTTTGCTGCGGGTACTCAACGCAAAGACTCGCGGCTGTCCGAGCGACTCGAGACAGTCGGCCAGTGTTTTATGGGTTTCAACGGTCGCGAACTCGCGGTAATCGAGGCCGGCGCGCTTTAACCTGGGCTCGTCCAGCTCGAAGCCGAGAGGCTCAACGAGGTGCAGATGCGCGCCCGTATTCGCACAAAGACGAATGATATTGCCCGTGTTGGGCGGAATCTCTGGCTCGTAAAGAATAAGGCTAAACATACAAAACCCTGTAGAATGCGGCGCCGATGACGAACAAGGCCTTACACACAGAATTCTGCGGAATCCCGATGGCTTCGCCCATCGTGTTGCTCTCCGGTTGCGTCGGCTTCGGGGAAGAATACACGCGCGTCGAGGGATACTCGAATGCGGATGTGGGCGCCGTCGTCCTGAAAGGAACGACGGGCGAAGCGCGACTCGGCAATCCACCGCATCGCGTGTATGAAGCACCCGGCGGAATGTTGAATGCCATCGGCCTGCAAAACCCCGGTGTCGACAAGGTTGTTGACGAAATTCTACCGGGCCTCGATTTTTCTGAAACGCGCTTTTTTGCGAACGTCTCCGGCTCTACGATTGAGGAGTACGAACGTGTTACCAAGCGCTTCGATGACTCCGATATCGATGCGATAGAGATCAACATCTCCTGCCCAAACGTCAAAGAGGGGGGCGTTCAGTTTGGTAATGACCCGGAAATGTCGGCGCGCGTTGTTGCCGCTTGTCGGGCACTGACGTCGAAACCCATCATTACAAAGCTGTCACCCAATCAAACCGACATTCAGGAAAATGCGCGCCTGTGCATCGAGGCAGGTACCGACGGGTTCGCGGTTATTAACACGCTGATGGGCATGGCGATCGATAGCGAAACGCGCAGACCGATCATCGGAAATGTTCGCGCTGGTCTTTCCGGTCCCGCGATAAAACCCGTTGCACTCTTGAAGGTGCAACAGGTTTATGAAGTCGCCAAAAATCACAACGTAGCGATCATTGGCCAGGGCGGAATAACGACGGCCAAAGATGCCCTCGAATTTATCATCGCTGGCGCGTCGGCCGTTGGTATTGGCACGGCACTGTTTTATGACCCGCTGGTCTGCAAGAAGATCAATGACGGGATGCTAGACTATCTGCAGCGTCATGATATGGCTTCGATAGACCAACTCACAGGGACCCTGCAATTCTAAAAGAACTGCAACGCCGAAAAGTAATACGCGC
>CAZMRZ010000030.1:0-4869 GCA_964568835.1 uncultured Woeseiaceae bacterium
GTGAAGCACGATAATCAGCACGGCACATCATCCAAGCCTGAACCAAGGGAACAAATCGCGTGAGCTTGACCGAGAGACTTCTGAACACGTATTTGCGCCGCAGCTTTGACCAACAGATGTCTCTGGAGCTTGGCAGACCGGCGGTATTGCCGGACGCGACTGAGTCACAGCCAGCCGTTCTATATGTACATATTCCATTTTGCGAATCGCTGTGCCCGTTTTGTTCCTTTCATCGGGTGAAACTGCAAAAGGCCAAAGCGCACGTTTACTTCAGGGCCTTGTGGCAGGAGCTGCGCGTCATTGCAGACAAGGGCTACCAGCCGAAAATTGTCTACGTTGGCGGCGGAACGCCGACGATAATGCCCGATGAACTCGCGCAGACACTGGAGTTGATCCGTTCACTTTTCCCCATTGAGCAAATTTCGGTCGAAACGAACCCTAATCACCTGCGCGACGACATATTGCAGACCCTGACCGAGGCCGGAGTCGACCGCCTCTCCGTTGGCATACAGACATTTGACAACGCCCTGCTAAAACAGATGGACCGCTATGCGCCGTATGGCAGTGGCGAACAAAACCGTGAGCGCCTGGCTTTCGCCGCCGACCGGATTGGCACATTAAACGTCGATATGATTTTCAACTTGCCCGGGCAAAGTGAACAATCGCTGCAAAACGACCTCGATATTCTCATCGACGAACTGCAGGTCAGTCAGGCATCTATCTATCCGCTAATGACTTCCAGACGCACTGGCAAGGCCATGCAGAGCACCATGGGAGACTACTCTCTGCAAAATGAGCGAACGTACTATGATCGGCTTCGCCAGCGCATGGCAAAGGACTACCTGTTGTCATCCATCTGGTGTTTCTCGCGCACAAGAGGACTGACCGACGAGTACATTATCGCCGATACAAGTTACATTGGCGCCGGCAGCGGCGCATTCAGCTATCTCAATGGCACGATGTCCGCCAACACCTTCGCGATCGGTCGCTACGGTCGCATGATCCAAAAGACCGGCGCCGCGATTACGGCGCAACGTCGCCTTACAGAATTCCAACAGGCCCGATACGACATCGTCATGACCTTGTTTGGTCTGTCCCTGAAAAAGGAAGAACATCGAGAGAAATACCACGGACGCTTTTTCAGTTTGCTGCGCAAGGAACTGCTGGCACTGAGGCTTCTTGGCGCCACTGCCGACGACGGCGAGCACATTCACCTCACTCGCAATGGGCAGTATTTATGGGTCATTATGATGCGAGAATTCTTCACTGGCGTGAACAACTTCCGCGATCAGATGCGCGATCATGTACGCGCCGAGCGATTGCTCCACAAATAGCCGACAGGCGCCTCAAAATTCACACAAATCGAAGGCCTCCTTTCAATGGGCCTTTTTTGTTGAAATAGCCGCACGCTCTAACGCTCCAGCTTCTGCAGTAACTCTTCGTACCGCGGATGTCCTCTCAGGTTCTTGAGGTCCTCGTCATTTCTCATCCAGGCCAGGCTGACCGTACCATTCTCAACGGCCTGTTCGAGGTAGTTCAGCGCCGTGTCAATCTTTCCCAAAATCGCGTAATTGCAGGCTACGTTGTACAAGACGACTGAATCGTTCGGGTCGATTTCCAGCGCTCGCTTTAACCACTGTTCTGCGACTGCGGGCTCACCCACAAGAATCAAGGAACCAGCACCAAGATGCAGCGCGCGTGCATCGTCAGGATTCAACTCGAGATGTTTCTCAACCGCGACGATGCCCATCTTCGCTTCCGCCATTGCCTCGTCCATTCGGCCCAAACCACGAAGAATCTGAACACGTAAGAGTCTGGACTGATAGTCAGCCGGATTGGCTTCGGCCGCCTTCGCGAATAGCTCGGCTGCTTCCTGAACATTTCCCTGATGAAAGCGTGTCCGACCGTAATAGTAATAGGCTTCAAACAAGCTCGAATCCAGGTCCAGGGCCTTTTCAAACTCCGCCTCTGCTTGCTCAAACTCCTCGCTGATAAGGTAAGCCAGCCCACGGGAGGCATGAGCTTCCGCCAGGTCGGGACCCAGCTCTAACGCCCTCTCGCTCGCTCTGCTCGCTTCGCCGCAGTAGCTGTCATCGGGTTCGACATACATCATCAAGAATGAATAGCAGTCTGCATAACCTGCCCACGCCAGCGCGAAATCCGGATCGATGTCGATCGCCTGACGAAACATCTGCCGTGCGAAATCGATATCCTTCTTGCGAAAACGATTAAAGAACTGTCGACCACGAAGGTAATATTCATACGCCTTCACGTCTCGGCTGGACGTTGTTTTTATTGTCGTCAGCGTATCCAGAAGTGACGCCGCGATGCTAGACGCAATTTCATCCTGAATAGCGAATATGTCCTCCAACTCCTGATCGAAGCTCTTTGACCACAGGTGATAACCATCCGTGACATTGATGAGCTGCGCCGTGACTCTAAGTTGGTTTCCTGATTTACGAACGCTGCCCTCCAGGATCGCCTTAACCCCAAGCTCTCTGCCGATCTCACGTATGTCGCCTTGACCATCCTTAAATTGGAACGATGACGTACGAGACGCTACGTGCAAGCGTTCAATTTTCGTCAAAGCATTTAAAATTTCTTCCGCCACGCCCTCGCAAAAATAACCCTGATCTTTGTCGGGACTCATATCGGCGAAAGGGAGCACGGCAATTGACGGCGTATCGTCATTATCGACCATCGGCCTATCCGAATCTCGGCGCAGCCCGGTAGCCGTAACGTCAAACACCCATGACAGGACCAACGCCACTGGAAATCCAAGAATGACGACGATAACCAGGCCAGTCATCGCCCAGTCTGGAAAGCCAAGAGGTTCGAACGTAACCTCACCAATTTGTAACAATATCCAGGCAGCGACCGCGTAAGCGGCGATTACCGGATAGACCTTTCGGCGTTTGAGTTCCCTCAGTAATTTGGTGAGAGGTAATAGTGGGCGCAATTTCATAACACCAATCTCTGTTCCTAGCTTCGGGCACGGGACCGCAGTTTGCGTCTCGTGTGCTTGTCGGGTCGGCCGTCCGATTTCGGCATCAGCATTCGATCTTGTTTCAACAAGGCCACTTGCTCCTTTCGCTTGCGAACGACCTCATCACTTTCCACATAACAGTCGCGTGCCTCGGCAGCCGGGCCTCGTCGCGAAGGAATATCGACGACTGTCATCGAGTATGGCAATCGTTCTTTGACCAAATCGACCTGGTCGCCGGGCTTTACTTTGGACCCTGGCGTTGCACGTTCGCCATTGAGTTTTACGTGTCCGCCAGTGACAGCCGCTGTCGATAGAACGCGCGTCTTGAAAAAGCGGCTATAGAAAAGCCAGCGATCAATCCGTAGCGATTCGTTCATCACGCTGCGTCGAAATTTGAGTTTGCACGGCGTCGAAGAGCTCTTCGCGAAGACCGGCAAGCTTGAACAACTCGACTACCGTGAAGAATGGCGCAGCGAGGTTCGCCTGAATGGGATGTTTAATGAGCACCGGCATCGACTTTTCTACGGCGTGTCCTATGAACTGGGCAGCATAGCCACCGAAAAAGCACACGGCAGCAATATACCAGCCTGTATTGCCCGGGTATCCCCCCAATTTAGCCGCAAGAATCGTCAGAAAATAAGCCCCTGCTGCGAACACTAATGCGAAAATCACATCCAGGGTCAGGTAAAAAAGAACGAATCCAGCCATAACAACGTGTGCCAGATAGAAGTGAAAGTCATTGATTTCAAATCCGACCCACGTCAACGGAATCAATACACCGAGCATGATCGTCGGGATACCGATCATGTGCACGAAGATATTAAACGGATGTTGATGCGAAGCCGCATAGCCAGTCAGCATCGCCATTAGTTTCCCTTCGGTATTCATTCACCACCCTCCAGTTCGAGGCCAACAATTTAACATGAATCGGTATACTCAAGCTGCAGGCCCCCACCAGGAGATCCGATATGGCTCTATTAATCGCTGGCGTCGTTCTTTGGACCCTCGCTCATCTTTTTCCCGCCGTTGCGCCCGGCGTCCGGACGAATCTGGCCGGCAAGTTCGGCGAAGGACCGTACAAAGGACTCTTCGCCATCGATATTGTTATCGCCTTGGGCTTGATCATCTATGGCTGGAAGACGGCAATACCGACAACGCTCTACGCGCCACCTGTTGTCAGCGACAAAATACCCCTCGCCTTCCTGATTCTGGCAATCATTCTCTTTGTCGCATCCAGCCTGCCGAACAATCTGAAACGCTTCGTTCGGCATCCTCAAATGGCTGCCGTACTCTGCTGGGGAATCGGTCACCTGTTGACTAACGGCGACAGCCGCTCCGTCGTCTTATTCGGCGGCTTCACCGTTTGGGCAGCTTTGGAAGTGTTCTTTATCAACAAACGCGACGGCGAGTGGCAACGACCCTCGGCTGTTCCGCTTATGAAAGACATCATTACGGGGATCATTGCCGCAGCGGTCTTCGCCGCGATCGTCTATTTTCATACGGCGCTCTTCGGCGTTGCGGCGATATCGGCTTAGACAAAGCCATCATCAGGAGATCATCACAAAACATCCAGAAACAGTCATTTGGTAATCAGTTACTTACGGGTGCACTTGATTAGATTAGATTCCGAGGCCGCTACACACAGCGGCCGCCGAGAAACGGAGTCAAATCATGAGGATCGCCAACACCCATCTCGCCGTTATTACTCTGATCCTCGCATGCACTGTTGGCTGTGCCGCGACGCCCGACTACGCCCAGGGCGGGATGAAGGACTCCCAAACAATCGCTCCCGTCTTTGACCCGAGCTTCAAAGCACAGCGGCTGGCGACGAAAGGCGTCCATTTCAGCTGGGTGATGACACGTTCCATCTATGAAAATCCCGT
>CAZMRZ010000030.1:4969-32746 GCA_964568835.1 uncultured Woeseiaceae bacterium
AACTCGGACGTAAAGGTTCGAAGTACGACTAACCCCTGGCTTACGAGTGACCACACCAAGACGACAATCATCGACAAGAAGGTCGCCTACGTGGGTGGCATGAACATTGGCCGTGAGTACCGATACAACTGGCACGATCTGATGATGGAAGTGACCGGCCCCGTCGTGAACACTCTGCAATACGAATCCGACAAAGCATGGGCGCGAGCCGGTATTCTTGGCGACCTCGCCAATTTCTTCGCTTTCGCCAAAGGCAAGAAGAAAACCGCCGACGAAGACGGCTATCCGCTGCGCGTATTGCAGACACGCAACTTCGATTCGGACATCCATAAAGCGCAAATCGCCGCGATTCAGAGTGCGCAAAACCACATCCTTATTGAAAACGCGTATTTTTCTGATGACCGCACGGTCTACGAACTCGCTAAAGCCCGACGCCGAGGCGTCGACGTTCGAGTAATTATCCCGTCACGCGGTAATCACGGGGCACTCAATTCCAGCAATAACGTCACGATAAACACGCTACTGAAACACGGTATCCGCGTTTACCAATACCCCGGTATGAGCCACGTAAAAGCTGCAATTTACGACGGTTGGGCGAGCGTCGGCTCGGCCAACTTCGACAAGTTAAGTCTCAAGGTGAACAAGGAACTGAACCTGGCGACTTCCGACCCGACCACTGTTCGTGCGTTGATGCGTCAGGTGTTCATTCCCGACCTGATGATGTCAAAGGAAGTACGCCGACCCATTGACGTCACCCTCACGGCAAAAATCGCGGAGATTGCGGTAGACGAATTGCTATAAATGTGACAAAAATAACACCTAGGGTCTGGTTTCGCTGGAAGGGGCGGGAATGAGTGAGTTACTACTTGGAGCGCTTCTGGTGCTCACGATCGTTTGGTTGGTAGTCCGCGTCCGCCGTAATAAGGTGGCGGAGAAGGCGGAATCCATGCCGAAATTCAGCCACACAGGCAAGTATCATTCTGTCGCCATCAAGTATGCGGAAAACGCCTGTGATGCGGCGAAGGCCATGACAGGCAGACGCTTTCTCGCCACTGCCGCGCCACCCCTGCCATTGCCGGAATGCAACTATCCAAATTGCAGCTGCACGTTCGCGCATTATGACGATCGACGAACCGGGAAAGAGCGCCGGAGTCCGTTCGCGGCGGGCTCTGCAACCGGTGCCACGGGTAAACACGGGCTTGAAAGACGAGAACGTAACGATCGGAGGAAAGACTCCGATCGTCACGACAGGTAAAACGTTACTCGCCGGCTAGTAGCCCATGTCCGCAACCACGACCTGAAACTGCTGAAGCTCAACCTCTGCTCGAGCACGATAATCGATAAGTTCCTTGATTTCGTTTTCCAGCTGACCGGATCGCTCAGACATTTCCTTAAGATCTACAAGTATCAGAATGCGTTCTTCTTTCGTGGTGTCATCCAATATCAGCGTCAATCCTGCTGCAGTTACGTCCTTATCGATTTTGTCGAGTTCGCGTTCTTTCGAGTAAATTCCCGAATTCGCGTGACTCACATTCGAGCGTAATGTGTGGAGATGGTATCCCGCGTTGTACCCGTCGAGGAAATCCTCTTCGAGGTCGACACGACATACGCCGTTGTATTGGCCGCCATTTGACCCGACGCTAAATCCGCGGCTCGGTTGGCAAAACCGAATCAGACCCTGATCGCGACCTGATTGATAGGCCGCAAAATCCGGCGTGACACCGTGTTTAGCACAAGCCTTACGATGCTTGGCCAGGTGACCATCCGCATATCCGCGTGAACCATCTTCGTAGCCGATGGCCGACCAGTCACTGGTCATGCACTCGTCACTACTCATGGTTGCACAGCCGTTCAACCCGACGAAAGCCAGGGACAGCCAGAGAAAATTCAACTTGTTACTCATTACGCACTCCGTCTAAGCACTATTCGACAATAATGCTCCCATAGATACACCGCAGTGGCTGAACGGGAGCTTAAAAAAGCGAGATACGCACGGCTTCGCCCTGTCTCAATGTGATCTGTGTCACATCGCAACGTCGATCACGGGGCTACGCTCAGAGGGAGACACAGACATTCGGATTCGGCAAATGGAACTTGAAGCAATCAGCGGTGCGGCGACGGTCGCGTTGACGAGCACTATCGTCTTTCTGTTTATCGCGAAAACCTGGAATGCCGTCACTCGAACTATCAGCTCAACACCCAGTTTTTCCGACCGAATCATGCACGAAGCAGCGCAACGCTTTCGTGACGAGCTTGATCGCCTCACCTGCTCACAATCAACTTATCTCAGTGGCGCATTGGTATTCGTCATGCTGTTTATTGCGGCGTATACCTTGCAGGCAAAGATGCTGTTCTCCGGCTATCCATCCTGGCAGCTATACCTCCAGCTGGGCTTCCTGGTGTTGGTGTCTGGTTTTGCTGCCTACTGCCTTGTGAAAACGGCGCTGGCGCGTCACCGGATCAAGTTCGTTCGCGATGCGAATGTCGCGGTCGGTCATCAACTACAGCAAATGTCCGTAGAAGGGACACGGGTTTTTCATGACGTGGAAACCAGCGCTGGCATCGTCGATCACGTCATTGTCTCGCAAAAAGGTCTGTACGCCATCAACGTGGTAGCTCGACGATTGGGCAAACGCGCGCATACGCGAATCCAGGAGAACACGATCGAGTTTTCCAATAGCAAGTCAACTCAATCGATCGTCGAAATCGTCGCCAAGACCGCACGATTGCAGAAAGAGTTTCGCGAGCTACTTGGCCACAAAATTCGAGTGCGCTCGGTTATCGCCGTACCCGGTTGGGACATCGGTGAACAGTCCAATGAGGGTCACCTGCTCGTCAACGAACGAACCATCGCTATGCTCACCGGCTGGAAAGACAGCAGCGACTACCTCCTGAACGAGGACGTGACCACGCTGCAACAGGAACTGATGCAGCGTTGCGCCAGGGGATAAGGACGAGCGACTAGGCAGCTATGCTTTGCGCAGCCTTCTCCAACTGCTGCCTCGCTTCATCAAACTGACCTGCTGCCCTCTTCAGGTAAGCCTCAGCCTCTCCGTCATAACCATCTGCTGACGCCGACCAGACCCGATTAATGTAACGCTCGCCCGCCGCAAAATTGCTCATGATGTCGGCATAGGTTTGTAAGCCAAACAAATGAACCATGCTCTCTCGAGCATCGGCAAATCGACGCAGGTCTTCGCGGAGCTTCAGGTCGATCCGATCCCGTAAAACGGCCCCTTGCGTAAGTTCGCCCGAATTCAGGTCATCAAGATCTGCCACGATATTCGATATTGATTCTCGCAATTCCACACGATTCAATTCGAGCACTTCTTCGGAGCGTGCCAAGGCACCAATCTGCATCTTGTAAATCACCAGGCCCGTGATCGCGGTGGCCGCCATGGCGATGAATATCGTCCAGTTAACGTTCTGAACATCGAGTGACGCCGCAAAAGCTCCGCCCAGAAACCCGAGCGCAACCATAAAGTATCCAAGATTTTTCATAATCGATCTCCCCGCTACGACGTCATGACGATAAAGGCGGCATTACCGACGCCTACAAGCGCCTCACCCACAATCAGGCCGGCGGCAATTGGAATGCCCACCTCCTCACTCCAGGATTTACCCTTCGTACGATCAGTGATCTCGCGGGCCAGCGTTCCCAGCGAGTAAGTCAGCACGATATTGAATGGCAAGTAGAAACCCAAGCCGACCGTGATTCCCAATCCACCCATCAGGGCTGAAAGTACTCCGCCAAGAATCGCACCCGCTGCGTATTTTTGCGTGGGCACATCGCCGCCCATGATGCCGTCGATGGTGCTGGCCAGAGCTTGAGCCTGCGGCGCGGGTAATTTCTCGCTACCGAGACCATAGCCTTCTGCGTTGTGCAGAACGAAAATCACACCGATCACTACGATTGGACCCAACCACGCTCCCGCAAACTGTCCCATCTGCTGCATACGCGGCGTTGCGCCAACCAGATAGCCGGTCTTCAAATCGAGCATCAGATCCGTCGCCTGCGACATCGCAACGCAAGTCGCCGCGCCCACCATAATCGATGCAATAATTGAGCTCTCGCGATCCATGCCCGTGCCGTAGCTCACGATGATCAACAGCGTGATACCCACCAGCGTCATGCCCGATAGCGGCGACCAATTCGTTCGTCCAATCGCTTCCGACAAGATAATGCCGGACATCCAGATCCAGATTGTTCCGACCAAAGCCATCGCGATCCCACGAAGGAGGCCTACCGATTCAACCGAAGTCACCGCCATGTAGGTGAGCAAAATTACCGCGCCGCCGATCGCGAAATACAGCAGCTTGATCGGCATTTCGTCACTCGAAACAGACGACTCAACCTTTGATGCCTTTTGCATGGATCGAACAGCACTTGATATCAACGGAAATGCGAGGATCACGCCCATGATCGCGCCACCGATCAACATGCCGATACCCATTGGGCGATACAACAGAATTCGAAGCGGTCCGGGCGTGTTGATTACGTCGCCATTGGTATCCGACGGGAACAGGTCCAGCCCCGCCAATAAGGGCGACAGAAACCAGTAGGCGACAAAACCACCGATAATGAATGCAACGCCGCCCCGCCCTGCGATAAAGCCAACACCGATCGTCATCAATGACAAATACCAGATGCCGTTCAAGTACTCGGGCATATTCATTAACGTACCGACATTCCAATTGTCGACGCCCGTATTGATAGTCAACACATGTGCACCGGCACTGATCGCCGCCGCGATCAACAGCATGATCGCTTTTCGCACACCGGCACCCGGCGATTTCAAAATCGTCGCTACGGCAACGCCACCCGGATAGGTGAGTCGCTCATAATCGATCATGTGCTTGCGCAACGGAATGATGAAAGCAATACCGAGATAGGCGCCTGCGATACAACCGAAAGTCAGGATGACGGGATCGAATTTATCACCGAATCCGAGGAGGAAAATCGCGGGCACAGAAAACATCATTCCGGATGCCGCGCCGTTCACACCACTTGCGATGGTCTGAACAATATTGTTCTCGATGATGCTCTTGCGTCGGAGTATGCCTCGCAGGATGCCGAAGCCGAGGATGGCAGCCAGCTCTGAACCCTCGATGGAAAAACCCAGTACCAACGATGCGTAGCCAATAGATCCGGCGAGTATCACGCCGATAAACCAGCCGACGATCAATGAGACCCAGGTCAGTTCAGGATACGGGCGACTAATAGTGGTATCGCTCATGGATAGAATCCCCTTTTCTTGTTTTGCGAGGAGCCTATCACAGCGCTTGCAGGCATGCCGCTAGCTGATCCTTCTCCAGCATTTCGTTGAAGTCATCCGCGAGCGCCTCACATGCGTTGGTGCAGTCTCGCCACGCTTTAATTCGTTCGCTCGGCGTGTAATTGACAAAATCGCTGCGATCCGGGATTTTTCCATTAGGAAGCCGCGACACGAATTCAGCGGATGGGCTTATTAGCACCGTTCGATCAACGTGATCCGGGTGCGGCCGCCGCCAGCCGAGTTTCTTATCAAACCAGCCCGGCACAATTCGATCGTAGAAGTGCGGGTACAGGGTTAGCCGTTCTTCAGCGCTGTGCGGCAGGTCATGGTGGTAATCGATCACTCCACCATCGCGATAAACACCGGCCGTAGCGCCGTTAATATCGCGTACGCCAGTCAGCACCAACGGAATCGAACCCGTCGCGACGATAGCATCCTCAAGATTCTCCGGACTGAGTGCGATCTGCTGCAATGGGAAACCGGTCAGGTCGAAGAAGGGTGGCAAGTCTCTCGAGTCAAAAAACAAAGCGCGCTCGAAGAAGAGTCCCAGTGTCTTGCGACTCAGCACGTTCATGCCCGCTGCCGTCAATAACCCGAATCCGAGCAACCATCGCGACTCTGAGGCCAGAACATGTCGGCTCCGAACGGCCATCACGTGCGTTCGAAACACCCGGTGATTCAGAATCTCTTCAACACCGTCAGCGCCTAAAACAAGATCGATGATCTCGCGGCTCTTTGCCGTGATTTCGGAGACGTCCGGCTTCTCACTAAAACGCTGCTCGATATAGGCGGTTTCGAATCGTTCAATCGCCGCCAGCGGGTCTTTTTGCGCGTAACAAGCGAACCGCCATGAGCCTATCGACGTGCCCAGCAGATGCACTGGCCCTTGGAGTTTGGGCACCAGGTTGCTCAGAATCGCCCTGTCCAGTTGACTTAATACCAGCCATTTGGCGCCACCCGATGCGCCCGCAATCGTCCCGATAGACGATATGTCGAATCCATGGGCTTTGATGGACTTGAGGGCACCGGCGCCCGCCTTGCATGTCAAAGAGACTGATTTCACATTTTTTGGATTTGCAGGGATCGAAGAATGCTATGAACAGCTATTATAGAGGCTTCTTTGCAGCATCGGCGCCTTCAATGAGACCCCATTTCTTTTTCGCCCTGACGGGCGCATTCGCTTTATCGTTCGTTTCGCCACTATTGGCTGACAGCGATGAGCCACCGCTGTTTGTCGCGGCTGCCGGCGAAGACGTCGGCTCGTGCCAATCCGCAGCATCGCCTTGCAGGACTATTGGCTATGCGCTGCAAAAAGTCGGTAAGAACGGTCGAATTCGCGTCGGTGATGGAAGCTACGAACTGACCGATGTGGCCGATGTTGTCTACATGCTGAGCGGCGCGATAGATGCGCGTGGCAGCGCAGACAGCGGCTCAAAGCCGACACTGACAGGTGTTCCACACGCCTTTGCCAGCGCCCTCTCGGCCAAAGGGTTTCGCGTTATCGCCGACAGCAAAGGCTCATACGAGGCTACCGTGCAAACGCAGCAGAGCCTGCAGAGCAATGCCGCCGCGACCGCGTGTGTCGGTGGCCTCGCCGGTTCATTCCCCTGCAACAACGTCGATTTGCTCGCGCACATCGCCGACAGAACCCCGGCGGCTCGAGGCGCGGACATTTGGGGATTCATGGATCTCAACACGCATCGTGAGTATGCGATCGTTGGCTACAGTTCGGGCACCGCTGTTTACGATGTCAGTGATCCCGAAAATCCGCGTGAAATCGGATTCGTCGACGGGCAGTCAACGACCTGGCGCGATATCAAGGTTCATCAGTTTTGGAACTCGACGGACAGCCGCTGGAATGCGTATGCGTACATAACGGCCGACAACGCTTCCGACGGATTGTTTATCATCGATCTCAGCGAACTCCCGCATCGCGTCTCGCGAATCAGCTACGCGAGCGACTTCTCGGAAGCGCATAACGTCTTTCTAACCGACACCGATTTCAGCACCGGTCTTTCGCTAACCGGCGACTCACCCGTATTGATTCTTGCCGGGTCGAACCGGAGTGACGGACGATTCCGCGCCTACTCGCTGGCTAATCCAGCGTCGCCGTCATTCATAGCAGCCCCCACAACGCCGGGTGACCAGCCTGGTGGCAACCGCTTGTATATGCATGATGCCGCATCGATGATCGTCACCGATCCACGCAAAGATACGCAATGCATCAACGCTGGCGGCTCCGACCATTGCGACGTTCTTTTTGACTTCAACGAGTCCAGTGTCGATATCTGGGACATCACTGACCCGGCGGCACCGACCCGACTCAGTCAGCTTCCATACGGCAATTCCGGCTACACACATTCCGGCTGGCCATCAGAGGACGGGCAGTACTTGTTTGTCCAGGACGAACTCGACGAGCGCGATCGCGGCCTCGCAACCACGCTGCGCGTGTATTCGATCGCGAATCTCGCATCTCCGACATTCGAGGGTTCCTGGACTGGCCCTACTCGCGCCATAGACCACAACGGCTTTGTTCGCGGCAATCGTTACTACATGTCGAACTACTCACGTGGCTTGTCTATTTTCGACATTACGAATATTTCGGCTCCCGCACTCGCGGGTCGATTCGACACCTATCCGGCTTCTGATGGCGTCGGGTTTCCGGGCAACTGGGGCGCCTACCCCTATCTTCCCAGCGGCAATATTGCGCTGAGCGATATCGACACCGGCTTCTACCTGGTTGCGGACAACACGCTGAATGTCGCACAGGGAACGTTTGCGTTTGCGTCGGAGTCATTCGGCGGCGACGAATCACAAGCGATGCAGATTACGGTACAGCGAAACTTCGATTCTCAGGACGCGGTGAGCGTCGATTGGGAAGTCATTGCTGCGACGGCGGGCTTTGACGATGTTGCCACCGCACGAGGAACATTGAATTGGCCGGCTGGAGATGCCTCGGATCGCACGATCAACCTTGGATTGACGAACGATGGGGTTGCCGAAGGACTCGAAAGCTTCATGGTGAAGTTAACGACACCGACCGGTGGTGCAACATTGTCGTCGCCCAGCCTGGCACGCGCGTACATAGCTGACCCGAGCAGTGGAAACCTTGTCAGTTTCGATTCGACATCGATTGATGCTGCCGAACGTGGCTTTGGGATGGCGATTGCCGTTGTGCGCCGGTCCGGTAGCGCCAGCGGCGCGTTGTCTGTCGACTACGACGTTAACCCTGGCGACGCCAGTTCAGCAAGCGACTATTCAGGATCCACCACCGGTACCTTGAACTGGAGCGACGGCGATGCCAATCCGAAATGGATCGAATTCGCGATAGCGGACGATGGCACCGGCGAAAATGACGAGTTCTTCGAAGTCGAACTGAGTAACGTTAACGGCGGAAGTCTCGGTGCCAATAGTCTATTGACAGTGAATATTCTCGACGGCACCGGCGTTAATAACGCGCCAAATTCAGTCGCCGGCACTAGTCGGTCCGTCACTGGCGGATCAAGCGTTACTCTGGACGGCAGCGGCTCCAACGACCCGGACGGCGACACGTTGAACTACGCCTGGTCACAAACAATGGGTGGCACGGTTGCGTTGACCAATGCCGACACGTCGACCGCGACATTCACCGCGCCAACAGTCAATTCAGACACGATGCTGCGCTTCCAACTGAACGTCACCGACAGCAAGGGACAGATTGATTCTTCGGCCGTGACGATCACCGTCACTTCCGGAAACAGCCCGACCCCCAGCTCTGGCGGAGGCACAAGCAACTTCTGGATGCTGTTAGGCCTGCTCGGCCTGGCAATCCTTAGCCGAAAGGATGGGCTTTTATTATCGTTTGCTCTCTGTCCGGTCCGGTCGAAATAATATCGACAGAAACACCGGCGAGTTCTTCGATACGCGCCAGATAATCGCGGGCTTTTTGAGGCAAATCGTCATAGCTGGTAATTCCGACCGTTGATTCCTGCCAGCCTGACCACTCTTCGTAAATCGGCGTGCATTGAGCAAAGCGGTCAACAACAACCGGGAGGCCCGATATCGGCTCGCCGTCGATCGCGTAGCCGATGCAGATTTGAATGGTCTCGAGTTCATCCAGTACATCGAGCTTCGTTACGCAAAGTCCGGAAACACTGCTGTTTATTATTGAACGACGCAATGCGACCGCATCAAACCAACCACACCGCCGCGGCCTGCCCGTCGTCGCGCCAAACTCAGCGCCCACCTTCGCGAGATGTGCGCCATCGTCATCGAACAATTCCGTGGGGAATGGGCCCGCACCTACACGCGTCGTATAGGCCTTAACAATGCCGAGTATGTAGTCAAGATTGCGCGGACCAATGCCCGTGCCGGTACTGGCTGCAGCCGCGACTGTGTTTGAGGAGGTTACGAACGGGTATGTGCCGTGATCGATATCAAGGAAGCTGCCCTGCGCGCCCTCGAAGAGAATGCTCTGGCCGGATTCCGTCAGTTCATGAAGAATTTGAGTAATGTCAGCCGTAATCGGTGCAACAATTTCGGCATAGCCAAGCGCCTCATCAAGCGTTTTAGCAAAGTCCACGGCATCCGCGCCGTAGTAATTCTTCAAAAGGAAGTTGTGATAGTCGAGTATTTCGCCAAGTTTTGATGCAAAGGTTTCGCGCACAAAAAGATCGGATATTTTTAGCGCGCGCCGCGACACCTTGTCTTCGTAGGCAGGTCCAATACCGCGCCCGGTGGTTCCGATCGCACTGGATCCACGTGCCTTTTCACGGGCCACGTCCAATGCAACATGAGAAGGAAGGATCAACGGACAGCCCGGACTCATCTTCAGTCGTTCGTAAACGGGAACGCCGCTTTCGATCAAAGCGTCCGCTTCCGTAACCAAAGCATCCAGCGCAATTACGACGCCGTTGCCGATTAAACAGCTGACACCGTCACGCAGAATTCCTGACGGAATCAAATGCAGAACCGTCTTTACGCCGTCGATGACGAGTGTGTGACCCGCATTGTGGCCACCCTGAAAGCGCACAACCGCACTGGCGCGATCCGTCAACAGGTCCACAATCTTTCCTTTGCCTTCGTCACCCCATTGGGTACCGATGACAACTACATTTCTTCCCATGGTTTTCTGCTCTTTAGCCGCGAATCAGGAATAAAGTGATGAGACCAACAATCATTACAACAAGGCCTATCGTCCTGATCTGATTGTCTCCCAGTTGCGCGATTTCCGCTACCAGCTCTCGATATTTTCGCGGCGATATGAACGGCATCATGCCCTCAATGACAAGGACCAGCGCCAACGCGGTGAAAATCTCGGTAGCTATTGCTCACCGCTCGACTGATTCAAGTAACGGAAAAACTCATTGTTCGGATCCAGCACCAACAGGTCGCCTGAATTGCCCAATGATTTCTTATAGGCATCAATGCTGCGATAGAAGGAATAGAATTCTGCATCCTTCGTATAAGCTTTCGCATAGATCTCCGCGGCTGTCGCATCACCTGTACCGCGAATGATCTGACCATCACGATAAGCGTTAGCCAACAGAACCGTTCGATCCTTGTCGGCTGTCGATCGGATCAATTCAGCTCCCTCGCGGCCCTCGGCGCGTGTCTCCGCGGCTACGCGGGCGCGTTCCTCGCGCATCTGGTTGTATACCGAATTGCGAACCTCGGCGACGAACTCGACCTGTTTCACACGAAAATCAACCAACTCGACACCCAGACCCTGCGCCGTTTCCGTAGCATTGGCCAACATGTCTCTCATGAGCTCAACGCGCTCCACGGAAATAGCCTCGACAATCGTTCGTTTACCGAACTCGGTGACGATCGAGTTCTTGATAATCTCGCGCAGTCGATCCATGGCTACTTCCTGCGAGCCACCGGTAGACGTGTAGAATTTCTTCAGCGAGTCATCGACGATCCGCCATTTGACGAAATAATCAACCGTCATCGCCGTACGCTCGAGCGTGAACACTCGCTGCGGTGCATCGTCGATTTTCAAAATACGGCTAGGAAACTTACGCACTGTATCTATGACAGGCCACTTGAAGTGCAAACCCGGGTCGAGATGTTCGGCAACTACTTCACCGACCCGCAACTTGATCGCCAACTCTCGTTCATTGACAGTGAATGCTGACAAACCAACAGCAACGAGGACGAAACCAACGATCAAGATGACCGGAAATTTTGAGTTATTCATTCGCGGGTCCTCCTTACGCGACTCTCTTCCGCCCGACCTTCCGCCGCTGCGTCGATCGGTTCGAGTTGAGAATCAGTGTTTCGGGACGAGCCCGCCTCTCCCAGGGAACCGCCTGCCTGGCGCATTAACTGGTCTATGGGTAAGTACAACAGATTACCGCTTCCCTCTGAGTCGATGAGCACTTTGTTCGTTCGACTGTAGACGTTCTCTATCGCGTCGATGTACAAGCGGTCGCGTGTGACTCGCGGCGCCTTCTGGTACTCGACCAGCAGCGCCTCAAACCTGGCGGCCTCACCCTGCGCATCTGCGATTACGCGATCGTGATATGCCTCGGCATCCTGAAGAACACGTTGCGACGCGCCACGAGCCCGAGGAATGATGTCATTCGCATACGTCGTTGCTTCAAGCTCATACCGGTCCCGATCATTACGTGCCTTTTGGGTATCATCGACCGCTTCCTGAACAGATTTGGGATAATCAACGACGTTGAGGTTAATCGACGTTGCCGTCAGACCTGTTCCCTCGCCGTAAGCAAACAGCGTTTCCTGCAACTCATCCATGGTCCGCTGTGGAATCTCGTTGCGGCGCTCGCCGATCAGCAATTCCAGAGAGCTGGTCCCAACAACGCCGCGTAGTGCGCTTTCGGTCACGTCCTGCAACGTGATTTCCGGGTCAGCAACCTCGAAGCTGTACAACACAGGATCTGTTCGACGGTATTGAACGACGATATCAATGAAGACGTATTGCTCGTCAGCCGTCAGCATCTCGGTACTGAAATTGTAGTCGTTCACTTCCTGGATATTGACGATGTCGACAGTCTCAATTGGAAATGGCAGATGCCAGCGTAAGCCCGGCTCCGTCGTGAGGGTGTAGGCACCAAATCGCTGCACAACGCCGCGTTCGGCTTCGTCGACCCGATAGAGTCCGGTCAGCGACCATGCAATCACGAGCATTATGATGAGGGCATAGCCACCACCCGCGCTCGAACCGCTGCCTCCGCCACCACCGAGGATGCTGCTGAAACGTCGTTGCCAGTCTTGTACGATTTTATCAAGGTCATTAGGCTCGCCATCGTCCCGTTTCCACGGATCGTGACCATTGCCTGAGTCGTTATTCGCCATAGTATTTTTACTTCTACTCGTTAGCTGCTGTTACTGCCGTCGCCATCGTTGGCGCCGGCTCCTTTTGATCTTTGACTTGTTCGATCCGAAGATTTTCACGCTTTAGAAATCGCCGCAAGTCTTTTTCAGCCATCCGCAATTCCAGCGTCCAGCTGCCGTCATCTGAAACCTCTTCATTACGGACCGCGCCCAGCTCAAAAAGTTTAGCGCGCTGTCGCCCCTGCGCTGGCTCAAGATGAATAAAACAATGTGTCGTCTTCTGTCGGACTCGTTTTGCTATCGCATCTTTCAGCAATGGCAGGCCCTCGCCCGTCACAGCCGACAGCCACACTGCCCGTCCTTCGCCATGGCGATTATTCGTCATCCGGGGCTCACGATCCAGCTTATCGATCTTATTGTATACGCGGATTTGCGGCACCTGATCCGCATCCAGCTGTTTCAACACAGAATTGACCTGCCGGACACGCTGCCAGCGATTGGGGTCACTGGCATCAATCAGATGCAAAATCAGATCCGCCTCGCGCGCCTCCTGCAAGGTCGACTTAAAGGCCGCAACGAGTTCATGGGGCAAATCACGAACGAATCCGACGGTATCGGCAAGCACAACATGCTCACCTTCCGGCAAATCCAGTCGCCGAACCGTTGGATCAAGCGTCGCAAACAGCTGGTCCTTTACGTATACGCCAGCGTCGGTTAACGCATTAAACAAGGTCGACTTTCCAGCGTTCGTGTAGCCAACCAGCGCAACGGTCGGAATCTCTGCTTTCATGCGATTACGACGGTTCATCGAACGACGCGCATCAACCGTCTTGAGACGCTCCTTCAGCTGTCGGATTCGCGCAGCAATCAGGCGCCTGTCCGTTTCCAGCTGAGTTTCACCCGGTCCCCGGAGCCCGATACCGCCCTTCTGGCGCTCGAGGTGAGTCCAGCCGCGAACCAGTCTTGTCGACAAGTGGCGTAGCTGCGCAAGCTCAACCTGTAGCTTGCCTTCAAAACTGCGCGCTCGCTGCGCAAAAATGTCGAGGATCAGGCCGGCACGGTCCACAACACGGCATTTCAGTTCGCGCTCAAGATTTCGTT
This sequence comes from uncultured Woeseiaceae bacterium, assembly GCA_964568835.1. Lineage (GTDB taxonomy): Bacteria > Pseudomonadota > Gammaproteobacteria > Steroidobacterales > Woeseiaceae > UBA1847. The sequence goes on from CAZMRZ010000030.1 coordinate 18,628, forward strand.
CCTGGCTGGGACTTAAGGAGGCACACGAAATGACGAGTTCGGCGTCATTTTGCTCGATCAGAATTCTCAGCTCATCAAGCTTGCCTTTGCCGATGAAATAACGGGGATCAGGTCGTTTGCGCGTGGAAACGAGTTCGGCAGCCACCAGCGCGCCCGCGGAGACCGCCAGCTCGGCGAACTCTTCTCGTTCGGACTCGTCAGGTAACCCGTTGGGACTCGCGTGGACGAGTACTGCTCGCTCGCCACTTTGCGGCCGTTCAAACAAACACCACCTCCTGAAGAGGCAATGTCACAGTGGACTTAGTCGTCATCATCTCCAGCTTCGTCATCCGGCATGGGAAGACGAACATTACGAGACGGTACGACGGTCGAAATCGCATGTTTATATACCATCTGGTTAACACTGTTCTTGAGTAAAACCACGAACTGATCAAATGAATCGACCTGTCCCTGCAATTTGATGCCATTGACGAGGTAAATCGATACCGGCACTTTTTCCTTGCGAAGGATATTCAGGAACGGATCCTGCAGCGTCTGCCCTTTAGCCATGATTGGGTCTCCTTATTGTTCATTATTTTTGTTGAGTCTCGCAGACCGGTGGCGCCGGTTGCCCTTCGCGAAACTCAGCCCAAGCGTTCAAAAAAGTCTACCACACGAAATCTAACCATCGGGCTGCAATTCAGCCCAGTTTACGCGCCAGATGAGCCGATATGGTGTCGATGGCGCCTGCTTCAAGCGGATTCACCGAAAAGACGTCATTTTCCGACCGTAGCCAGGTTAGCTGTCGCTTGGCGAGCTGGCGGGTCGCGAACAGTGTCTTGTCCCGCGCTTGGGTACTCGATCCGTGGCCTTCGAGGTAGGCCCAGAACTGTCGATAGCCAACCGCGCGCATCGACGAGCTGCCACCGCTCAATCCCGGACGCGCCATTAATCCGCGCATTTCGTCCTCGAATCCGCCCGCGATCATCTGATCAAGACGCTGCTCAATCCGCTCATGCAAAACCGAGCGTGGCTCAATCTGCAACGCGATTTTGATGTAGTCGATGTCCTGCTCTTCCGCGACGGCCTCTTGCTGCCATTCGCTCAATGGCCGGCCGCTCTGGCGAAAAACTTCCAACGCACGCTGGATTCGCTGGCTGTCATTTGGGCTCAACCTCAGAGCGATGATCGGATCAACGCGTTCCAGCTCGGCGTGCATGGCCGGCCAACCCTTCTCGCCGGCTTCCGCGTCGATCTGCGCGCGAAGCTTGCTGTCGGCCGCCGGCAGATCGGCAATGCCCTGTGTTAAGGCACGAAAATACATCATCGTGCCGCCAGCCAGTATCGGAAGTCGGCCATGCGCAACACTCGTTGCGATCGCAGCGCGAGCGTCTCGCACGAAATCTCCGGCCGAATAGTTTTCTTCGGGATCTCTGATATCAATCAATTGATGCGGTGTACGGCGCAAGGTTTCGGCGTCCGGTTTGGCGGTACCGATATCCATGTCACGATAAACAAGCGCAGAGTCAACGCTGATGATGTCGCCGGGAAAGCGTTTACACAGACTGATCGCGAGGTCGGTCTTGCCTGATGCGGTCGGCCCCATCAAGAGAACAGCTTTGCTGGTCATCCGGGAGCCTCAGCGGCCGCGAAGAAAAAGTCGGTCAAGTTCAGGCATCGTTATGGTCGTCCACGTTGGTCGACCGTGATTGCATTGATCAGCCCGCTCCGTTTCTTCCATTTGCCGCAGTAGCGCATTCATCTCATCCAGAGACAACAGCCGGTTTGCCCGAACTGAATGATGGCAAGCCATGGTCGAAAGATACTCGTCGCCCGCGTCTTCGATGCGATTGCTTTGACCCGCCTCAGACAGATCGGATAACACATCCCGCAACAGCGACTCGATGTCGGAATTCTTCAAGAGACTTGGCACCTCGCGCACCGTCACGCTGGTCGGTCCGGCGCGGTCGACAACCAAACCCAACCCCGCCAATATTTCTCCGGATTCTTCGATGAGGTTCGCCTCACTCTCGGCGACGGAAAGCGTTTCCGGAACGAGCAGCGGCTGACGCACCAGATTGCGATCGTCGTAACCCTTCTTCAACTTTTCGTAGGTAATGCGTTCATGCGCTGCGTGCATATCGACGATTACAAGGCCGTCGGTGTTTTCGGCCAGAATGTAAACACCGGCAAGTTGCGCGACCGCGAATCCCAATGGCGGAATATCGGCCGCATTCTCCGGGACATCCGCGAGCGACGATGCGGTCGCCATGGAGCGATAGGCCGCTAGCGTCTCGCGTACGCCGGATTGCGAGGGCCGACTCTGCAGCGGCATGGATCCCTGATGAAACACCGATTCGCGGGTCATCGGAATAGGCGTCACATTGTGCCCGCCGGGTCGCATGTCTTTTAGCGCGACGTCCACCGATTGCGAGACAACGCCGTGAATGCGTCGACCGTCGCGAAAGCGCACTTCATGTTTGGCGGGGTGGGCATTGGCATCAACGCCGGCCGGGTCCATCGTCAGATTCAGGACATACGCCGGGTATCGGCCGTGAAACAAGACATCGCGGTAGGCATGACGCACTGCGTGTGCGAGCGTCTTGTCGGTAACGCTTCGGCCGTTAACAAACCAGTACTGCATGTCCGGTTGGCTGCGATTGAACGTCGGCAGACCGATCCAGCCCGATAGTGCAATGCCGTCAGTTTCGTGTTCGATATGCACACACTGATCGGCGAATGCGTTTCCGCAGATCTTTGCGACTCGCTGGCGTTGATCCTCTTCCGAACGTGCTGCCGGTGTCTGCAATACAGTTCGCTGCTTATGTGTCAGCGTGAAACCGATTTCAGGACGCGATAAGGCCAATCGTCGAACCCACTTTTCTATATGGCTGAACTCGGTTCGCTCGGTTCTAAGGAATCGGCGACGCGCTGGAGTGTTGTAGAACAGATCGTGGACTTCGACGGTTGTGCCTTGCGGGTGTGCGGCTGGTTTTGGCGCACTCACCGTTCCGCCGTCCGCTTCAACCTGCCAGGCTGAATCGCCATCGGCCGTCCGCGAGCACAGCGTCAGTCGTGCGACCGAGGCAATGCTCGGTAGCGCCTCGCCGCGAAAACCCAATGACGCAACTGCCTCCAGATCATCAAGGCTGGAGATCTTGCTGGTCGCGTGACGCGACAGTGCCAGCGCGAGTTCGTCCTTCTCGATGCCCTTCCCATCATCACGAATTCGAATCAGCTTTTGCCCACCGGCCATCACATCGATCTGCACTGTCTGTGCGCCAGCATCAAGACTGTTTTCGACAAGCTCCTTGATCACGGACGCCGGCCGCTCGACGACCTCGCCGGCGGCGATCTGATTAATCAGGTGATCGGGAAGTTGCTGAATGGGCATGCGGACAGACTATGTGCGACGACGATTGCGATGACAATCAGTCATTTTTTCAAAACTGCGGGCAAAAGTCTTGCAGAACCACACCGGGCTCGGGGTTCTGGGTGCTATCCGCCTGTGAAGACAGGGATACTGAGTGTCTGCCCAACGCGAATTTTATCGGTTGAGAGCTTGTTCGCTCTGCGAATCGCCGCCGGACTGACGTTATAACGCTGGGCAATCTCGGAGAGGGTGTCGCCGCGAGCAATGACGTGGCGTACCCGGCTCGCCGGCGTGCGACGCAGGTCCATCGCGATTTGCGTATCCGAGGGCGGGTTCGCGTAGAAATAACTGCGCACACCGGCCAACACAGCATTGGCCAGACGGCCTTGGTGCTTCCTGTCGCGCAACTTTTTCTCTTCCGACGAGTTCGAGATAAACCCTGTTTCCACAAGAATTGACGGCATGTCAGCTGCTTTCAGGACCATCAAGGATTTTTGCTTGACCTCTTTGCTGTGCATCTTCGCAACCTTGCCCATTTCCCGACTGACTTTTCCACCGACGTCGAGACTCGCACTCAGTGCGGCGTTTTGAGACAGGTCAAACAACACCGACGCCAGCACCTCATCTTTATCGTGCAACGAAACGCCACCGACGCTAACCGGAGCGGAATCGCGACGATCGAGCTGCAGGGCCGCCTCATCATTCGCACCCTTCAAGTTCAAAGCGAAAACGGACGCGCCATTCGCGCGGCGATCATCAAAAGCGTCAGCGTGAATTGAGATAAACAGATCAGCCTTGTTTTTTCGGGCGATAGCAATGCGATCGCGATGCTCGACAAACACGTCCCGGTCACGGATGAGTAACGCGCTCATACCCGGTTCAGCGTTCACTCGGCGTGCCAGTTCTTTACTGATAGCAAGGACGATGTCCTTTTCTTTCGAGCGACGGCCCAGCGCGCCCGGATCGTAGCCACCATGGCCCGCGTCAATAGCCACGACGATGTCGCGCCCGGGACGGTAACCCTCGGAGGCGCGTTTGACGGGCGCCAGATTGCCAGCCCGCGTCAAATCGATGACCAGACGATCACCGTACTGAGAATTCGGCCCGGCCTTGAAGCTGCGCGATCGAACGCCCTGGTTGAGATCAAGGACAACACGCAGCTGGCCGTCGGAGCGAATCGCGCTCCGAATGGAACGAATCGCGCCCGCGCCTTTTGGCAATTGGGTCAATGATTTGGCGAGGCGACTGTCTTTCATATCGATCACGAGCCGATCTGGCCCTCGCAACGTGAAGATATTGTGGTCAACCGGGCTACTGAGATCCAAAACCACGCGAGTTTTGTCATTCTCCGACCATATGCGGACATTTTCGACCGTAGAGCCGGCGTTTGCGGCTGTGCTGAGCAGCAAGATGAGGGTCAGCAATGTGAGTCGCGCACGAATCATCAGGACATAAGTCGCTATTCAGTGGATTATGTTGGATGAGTATACGAATTTGACAGCAAAAACCAAGAGTTTTCGCTTCAAAATTATGAAGATACCGAGCTTAGTTAATCTTCTGAATCAATGCAGAGCCGCGATCGCTCAATGCGTCGATATTCACCGTTCGTGAATCGCCGGCGTAGTGCAGCTCCAAAGACAGGTCGGCGGCGTCCACCAGTCCTGGCGCGCGGTCGGGCCATTCCACCAGGCGGAAACCGTCATCGAGTTCGTTCCAGCCAAGATAACGAAGCTCATCTTCGCCAGAAACTCTATACAAATCAACATGATATATATTTACTGACCCGAGCTTGTAGGGCTCGACCAGCGTATACGTCGGGCTGGGTACCGCACCGGTGTGTCCCGCGGCCTTGATAAATGCCCGGGCAAAGGTCGATTTTCCGGCCCCGAGCTCGCCCCGCAGTAGCACCGTCCAACCGGCCAGATCGCCGACCATCGCCGCGTAGATCTCTTCGGCAAAGGCTATTGTGGCCTCTTCATCGGGCAGATCTCGTTTCAAGGATTTACTACCTGCCGCAGCGCAGCCAGGAGATCAGATGCCAGCATACCGCGCTCGCCCTCTGCGGCAGCGGAATCGCCAGCTCTGGCGTGAAGCTCTACGCCAACGCTGGCTGAGTCGGCTGCCGATAAGCCCTGCGCCATCAACGCGGCAATAATGCCGGTCAAGACATCCCCCATGCCGGGTGCTGCCATGCCCGGGTTACCGCCCGTGCAGATGAATGGCAAACCGGACTCCGCCGAAATCAAAGTCCCCGCGCCCTTGAGGACAGCCGTTCCACCGTATTTCAAGACCAGGGCCTCCAGCGCAGCCGGCCGATCTGACTGGATCGCGGCCACCTCCATGCCCAACAAGCCGGCCGCCTCTCCGGGGTGCGGCGTAATCACGCGATTTTCACGCTTCTCAGGCGACTCCGCCAGCAAATTCAAGGCATCGGCGTCCCAAACCGCCGCCTTTCCGGTCGCAGCGACGACCGCGTACATCTCCCTGGCCCAATCTGAACGTCCAAGTCCAGGCCCGAAAGCGACAACATCCACCGCCTCGACCAGGGAGGCCAGAGCCTTTTCCGATGAAATGCCGTGCGACATCAGCTCCGGGCAGCTCGCGGTAATCAGTGCCGCATGATCCGGATGAGTTGCAACGCTAACCCGCCCCGCCCCGGCTCTGAGTGCCGCCTCGGCGCACAAGCGTGCTGCGCCGGGCATACCCGGGCCGCCTCCGACGACCAAAACATGCCCGAAGTCGCCTTTGTGCGCACCACGCGGTCTCGGCGGCAGCGCTTCGAGAAGCAAACGGTCGTGCATTCTTCGGTATACCGCCTGAATTTCAGACCGGACTTCATCGCTGATCTCAAGGTCGGCGAAAGTGATGTCACCGCAATGCTTGGGTCCGGCGCCCAAAAAGAGCCCCGGTTTCAGGCCGACGAAGGTCGTCGTAAGGTCCGCGACTACCGCACAACCCATGACGGCACCCGTATCCCCATGGATACCGGTCGCGATATCCATCGCGTGCACGTGGGCTGGGTGCGCATTGATAGCCGCAACCGCATCAGCAAAGGCCCCGCCGACGTCCCGTTCCAAACCACTGCCCAATATTGCGTCAACGAGCAATTCTGCGTCTGCGTCCAGCTCACCAGCCCACGACACGACCACGCCGCCCGCGGCCACAAAGTCCGCGTAGGCCTTTGCGGCGTCTCCTGTCAGTGATTCCGGGTCCACGAGCGTCACCGCGGATACCACGATGCCGTCCAAGGCTGCGAGCTGCGCTACGACGTAGCCATCGCCGCCGTTATTGCCAGCACCGCAGATCACCTGCCAGCGATTTGCATCGGGATATCGCCCGCGTGCTGCACGCACCGCCGCTGCTCCAGCACGTTTCATCAATGTGTAACCAGGAATGCCCTGCTCGATCGCAGCGCGATCTATCGCTCGGACAGACGCTACGGAATAAATGTTTGCGGGTAAGGATTGCATCGTGGCGATTATACTGTGCTTCCTGAAGGATCAAACATTGACGAAATCCACTAACGACTACGGCAATACCGATATGGCCGCGCTGAAAGGCGCCGTCATCCAGTGGTGTGGCGAACTCGGCTTTCAGAAAACCGGCATTACCGATATCAATCTCAGCGAAGCCGAGGCACGCCTCGCCGATTGGTTGCGCGCAAAGTTCCACGGTTCCATGGACTATATGGAGCGTCACGGCAAGAAACGAAGTCGTCCGGAAGAGCTCGTTCCAGGAACGCTGCGGGTTATTTCGGTCCGAATGGACTACTTGCCGCAAGACCAGGAAATCGCAAAGACACTACTGGACGATGGAAGCAGCGCCTATATCTCGCGCTATGCCCTGGGCCGCGACTATCACAAAGTGCTAAAAGGCCGTTTGCGAGCGCTTGCGCGACATATTCAGGAAAGAGTCGGCGATTTCGGTTACCGAGTCTTCGTCGACAGCGCGCCCGTGTTGGAAAAGGCGTTGGCGGAAAAAGCCGGCATCGGCTGGGTTGGCAAACACACCAACGTCATCGATCGTGACAGCGGCTCCTGGTTCTTCCTGGGCGAGCTATACACCGACCTGCCGCTACCCGTCGATCCGCCGGAAGTATCGCATTGCGGAAGCTGTACCGCCTGCATCGACGTTTGCCCAACGAAGGCCATTGTCGGCCCCTACTCGCTCGATGCACGACGTTGTATCTCCTACTTGACGATCGAAAACAAGCAATCCATTCCCGTCGAATTTCGCAAAGACATTGGTAACCGCATTTACGGCTGCGACGATTGCCAGCTCTTTTGTCCCTGGAACAAATTCGCAAAGCCCACTGCAGAAGACGACTTTGCACCGCGCCACGGACTGGATACGGCGCAACTCACAGAACTCTTCTCGTGGAGCAAAGATGACTGGCTGGAAAAAACCGAAGGCAGTGCGATTCGACGAATCGGTTTCGAACGGTGGCTTCGCAATATCGCTGTCGCACTTGGCAATGCAAATACAACACCACAGGTCATCGCCGCGCTAAACTCGCGCAAGGATGACGACTCAGCCATGCTTACCGAGCATGTCCACTGGGCACTCGATCAACACAACAATAACTAACGGAGATTCTCGATGTTTGAGGCACCTGATTCGCCCTATCTCGTTTCTTATGACGGCGACTTTGATATTTCAAAAGCGAACACCGCGCCACAAACTGATGGGCACGGGCACACTGGCAAACACCGTCGATCGGCAAGAAAAAAACTCAGCACTTTGCAACAAGTCCTCGCAGCGGGCGATCGCCACTCCGTGCTACTGGTTTTTCAGGCCATGGACGCCGCGGGCAAAGACAGCACGATACGATCGGTGATGCAGGGAATTGACCCGTCGGGTTGCCAGGTTTTCAGTTTTAAGAAACCCTCCAACCTTGAACTCGACCACGACTTTCTGTGGCGCACGACTTGTCGCTTGCCCGAACGTGGTCGCATCGGAATATTCAACCGCAGCCAGTACGAAGAGGTTCTGGTCGTCCGCGTCCACCCGAAAATATTGACGTATCAAAAATTACCCGGTGAATTGAATCTGGAAACCATCTTCGATGATCGCCTGACCTCTATTCGACAACAGGAAGAACACCTTGCCCGTAACGGCACGGTAATCCTCAAGTTTTGGCTGAACGTTTCGAAAGAGGAACAGAAGAATCGATTTCTTTCGCGATTGGACGACCCGGCGAAGAACTGGAAATTCGAGCCTGGCGACGTCGTCGAACGGCGTTCCTGGGACGACTACATGCTCGCCTATCAGGACGCGCTCAACGCGACATCGAGGCCGTGGGCACCCTGGTATGCTATTCCCGCGGATGACAAACCTTACATGCGTGCCCGCGTCGCAGAGATCATCATCGATGCGCTGGAAGGAATCGGTCTGCGCTACCCAGAGGCATCTGCCGAGGATCGATCCGAGTTCGCCGAGTCACGTGCAGAGCTGAATGCAGACGAGTGAGTGATCTCCGTCACATTTTGAATTCAACAATTCTGTGTGCTGGTCGATGTTTATCTGAGCTGAAAATGGCGACACTTCCCTGATACATAAAGGAAGTTCTAATTGCAGTCAGCTTTGGCCACAAACTCGGACTATAAACGTTCACTACTGGACAGCCTCGAATTATTCCGCGGCGTGCTCCCTGATGACGTGAACGAATTATTGCAGCGATGCGATCGTCGTGATCTTGCAGAGGGCGAGCTATTATTGTCGCCCGGTGCCAAGAACGAGCACGTATTCATTGTCCTGTCGGGCAGTCTGAACGTTCATGTTGGCTCGGTTGACACGCCAGTACTGGCAACCATGGACGTCGGTGCCTGCGTCGGCGAGATGTCCATTATCGAGGATCGCGATCCATCCGCATTTGTCATCGGCGCTGAAGAATCGCACCTGCTTCTGATCCATCAAACTATCTTATGGGAGATGGTCGACGCCTCACACGAATTTGCCAAGAATCTCTTGGTCGTACTGTCGGAACGCGTCCGCAGTCATAACCGAGTAATCGCCGATAGTTTTGGCGAGATGAAAAAGTTCGAGAAACACGCAACCACAGACGCCCTGACCGGCCTTGCAAACCGACATACATTGCAAGAGACCTTTCCCATAGAAATTCAACGTTGCGTGGAAAAGGGAAAGCCTGTCGCGATGATGATGATTGACGTCGATAACTTCAAACAGTTTAACGACATGTTCGGACACATAGCCGGCGATAGAGCGTTATCGGCGGTGTCCAAAATTCTACGTTCGCAATTTCGTCCTCGCGATATTCTGGTGCGTTACGGCGGCGATGAATTCGCGGTGCTTCTACCTGGCGCCAGTAAAGAACAGGCTCTGGTTATCGGCGAACGAGTACGAACGGCTGTTAGCGGCAGCACGGGCGACGGTAGCGATTCGCTGATTCAGATACCGGTGACAATTTCGATGGGTGTCGCCGAACTGGATCCACGCGGGAGTCTTGATACGCTAACAAGAGATGCGGATGCCGCTTTGTACAGGGCGAAAAATGCCGGACGTAACGTCGTCTCTGACTAGATCGTAATCACTGTATTGTCGATCAAACGCGCATTACCCAAATGCGCAGCAGCAAGAACAACCAATTCGTCACAATCTCTGTCGGGTATTTCGAGATTCTGCGCACGGCGAATGGAAAAATAATCAACGGTGAATCCCGCATCGACTAATTCGACAATCGATTTTTCTTCGAGATCTTCAAAATTTCGCTGACCACTTTGCAGCTCCATACCGACGGCAGAAATAACCTTGTACAGCGTCGGTGCGACGGCGCGTTCATCGTCTGTTAGATATTGATTCCGTGAACTCATGGCGAGCCCGTCATCTTCCCGGACCGTTTCTGCGGTGATGATAGCGGTCGGCAGGTTAAGGTCCTGCGACATGTGTCGAATGACCAACTGTTGTTGGTAATCCTTTTGCCCGAAAATTGCAGCATCCGGTTGCACCAGTCCAAACAGACGCGCGACCACCGATGTCACTCCGTCGAAATGCCCCGGTCGACTGGCACCGCAGAAATTTTCGGTGATTCGCGGCACAGATATCGTCGTCGCGTCCTTGAGACCGAACGGGTACACCGTTTCTACATCCGGCGCGAAAATCAGATCGGCCGCGGGCTTTTTCAACCTGCGCGTATCGCGTTCGAGTGTGCGCGGGTATTCCTCGAAGTCCTCCCCCTCGCCAAACTGTGTCGGGTTGACGAAAATGCTGACCACGACTCGTTCCGCATGCTCACGCGCAAGTTCTACGAGTGAAACGTGACCCGAATGTAGATTCCCCATGGTCGGTACGAGCGCAACGTGATCACCTTGTTGGCGCCATTCAGCCAGCTGCTCGTCGAGTTCCTGCTTGGTATGAACGACTAACATAATGATGGCCTGGCCTTGATCAACTCAGGAAAAACAATGTTCGGGCGCAGGGTAATCACCTTCTTTGACTTCGAGGACATAGGCCTGCAATGCCGCAAGCGGCGAATCGCGACCGGCCTGGTAATTCTTAACGAATTTCGGCGTCCGCCCTTGAGTGATATCAAGAACGTCATAGAGAACAAGTATTTGACCATCGACGTCCGGTCCGGCACCAATTCCGATCACTGGAACATGCAAGGCTTCGGTAACCTTTTTTGCCGCCTCGTTTGGCACGCACTCCAGCAAAACGATATCAGCCCCGGCATCCTGCAAGCGTTTCGCCGACTCAAGCATCTCGTTAGCCTTCTCAGGATCTCTGCCCTGGACCTTGAATCCGCCGATTTTGTGCACGGACTGGGGCTTCAGACCGAGATGTGCGCACACGGGAATATCGTGGCGAGCGAGGTGTCGGACGATCTCAACCTGGTCATCCCCACCCTCAAGTTTGACCATCATCGCACCGCCATCCTGCATGAGACGAACGGCGTTATCCAACGCCATACCCGGCTCGGTGTAGCTCATGAACGGCATATCTGCGACCAGAAATGCGCGTTGAATTCCGCGAGCGACCATACGCGAGTGATACACGATGTCGTCAACCGTTACGGGTACCGTCGTGTCGTGGCCCTGAATCACCATACCCAGCGAATCACCAACTAACACGAGATCAGAACCCGCCCGATCAACGAGCGATGCGTAACTGGCATCGTAAGCTGTCAGACAAGCGATCGGCACGCCGTCTCTCTTCATTTTCTGCAGCGTTGAGACATTGACCGGTGGCTCCGACATGCCGCGCTGTTCAAGTTGTGTATACATAGTCTCTAAGAGTATCAGGCGAGCGCGGCGGTGACAGGATTGAAAAAGTGACGGCCGCCTGTCGTCCGCTCGATCTGCTGAAAAAGTTGCTGGTAGTCCGCGTCATTATTGACCGGGTCGATTTGTGATGCATTTACGATCAGTAAGGGACCGTCGTCATAATTGTGAAAGAAGCGTGAATAAGCCTCCGTCAGGCGCTCAAGGTACGAACGTTCCACGAATCGATCATACGGTGAGTTGCGGCGCACGAGCCGTTGCAAAATTGCGTCGACAGACGCTTGCAGGTAGATGACCAAGTCGGGCACCGGCGCATCAATCGCCAAATTCTCGGAAATCTGGTCGTAGAGCTTCATTTCTTCGCTATCGAGGTTCAGTTCCGCAAACAGCCGATCGCGTGTGAACAGATAGTCAGAGATACGAACACTCGAAAACAGATCAGACTGTCGCATTTGCTCGATCTGTCGAGCGCGCGCAAATAGAAAGAACATCTGCGCCGGCAAGGCGGCTGAACGACCATCACGATAAAAACGCTCCAGAAACGGGTTCTCTTCGAACTCTTCCAGCACGAGGTCCGCGCCCAAGCTGTCCGCGAGCCGCCGCGCGAGCGCAGTCTTGCCCACGCCGATCGGTCCTTCGATCGCAATGTATCGTGAGGCATTACCTGGGTTCATGAGTTGTCTGACGGCCACCGCTTACCTTTATTAAATACGTGAAATGATTGGGTCTCTGAAACTGACATCGAGATTCGCTACTCGGCCCAAACCGGGAATATTCAAGTCAGGCGCGATCTCTCCAAGAGGCAACAATACAAAATTTCGCTCGCCGATGCCCGGGTGCGGAATGATTAATTCTGGCTGGTCGATTTTCTGCGTGGAATAGACCAAAAGGTCCAGGTCCAGAACCCGCGGACCCCATCGAATATCACCTCGCACGCGCCCGCGCTCGGTCTCGATGCGCTGCAGTTCTGCCAGGAGGTCAGAGGCAGAAAGCCGGGTCAACACGGCTGCCACTGCGTTCACGAAATCCGGCTGCTCGATTCCGCCGAATGGTGCGGACCGATACAGCGACGATTGTTTCATCAAGCGAGTTGCAGGAATCGCGTCAAGTAATTCGAATGTCGAATCGAGCTGACGCGACGGGTCGTTCAGGTTGCTGCCGAGCCCGATGTAAGCGGGATACCAGTGATCTTTATTGTTGGTCATTGAGCGCTGCTAATCGTTTACGAATCTTCCGGTGGCTTGCGACGGCGACGTCGTCGCGGCCGGCTTTTTTTGCCCGGGTTCAAGTGCATCTGGAAGCTCTCCGCGCGCTCCTCCACCGACTGCGTTTGCACATCCGTCCAGAACTTGGCGATTTCCGGATCGGCTTGACCGACTTCCGACTGCAACAACATGAAGTCATAGGCCGCACGGAAACGCCGATGTTCGAGCAGGTTCATCGCGCGTTTGCCGCGCATGTGAGCGAAACGTGGTTGCAGCGACAGCATCTCGCGCATCGGCACAGTGAAACGTTTCGGAATTGAAATGCGCCGCTGCTGTTGCGACACGACCTCGTAGGCCGCAATGCTTAGAGACTGCGACTCAGACATCTTTTCTTCGGAGCGTCGAATCTCCGCCATTTTCCTGATCGGCTGCCACAAGAACACGCCGAGTAAAAACATCGGTGTTACGGACTTGCCTTCGGCTACGCGTTTATCGGAATTCTGCAGAGCAGCATGAGCGAATGCGAGGTAGTTCTCGTCGAGGGACATTTCCTCTTCGGTCGCCGGAAATAACTCGCCGAATAACTCGTGCTCCCTTAGCAGGTTGAAGGTGCGTTCCGCGAATCCTGACTGGAACAGCTTAAGAAACTCATCGAATAAACGTGCGGCCGGGACATTGGCCAATAATTCCGCATGGCCTTTCATCGCCTCGACCACGCTCTTATCGATAGTGAATCCGAGTTTGCCCGCGAAGCGAACGGCCCGCAGCATTCGTACGGGATCTTCTCGAAGCCGCACGGCTGGATCGCCGATCAAGACCAGACGTTTTTTCTTAACGTCCTCAAAGCCGCCCGTGTAATCCCAGATACTGAAATCCGCGATATTGTAGTACAGCGCATTGCAGGTGAAATCGCGACGCCAAACATCCTCGTCGATCGTGCCATACACGTTATCGCGAAGGATTCGTCCTTCGATATCGTGAGCCGAATCATCGTCGACGTGATTAGCGGCAGCCCGAAAAGTGGCTACTTCGATGATCTCCCGGCCGAAGCGAACATGGGCGAGACGGAATCGCCGACCGATCAGGCGGCAATTGCTAAATAGCGATCGCACCTCTTCAGGGGTCGCGTTGGTCGCGATATCAAAGTCCTTGGGATGCAATTCCAGCATGGCATCACGCACACCACCACCGACCAGGAACGCCTGATAACCGGCCTTGTGAAGGCGGTACAGAACCTTGAGAGCGGCGTTGGATATTTCGTCACGCGTGACGTTATGGGCTGCGCGGGGGATGACCTTGAGCGCTTCGGACCCGGGATTCGGGCT
>CAZMRZ010000031.1:0-6302 GCA_964568835.1 uncultured Woeseiaceae bacterium
GCAGCGGGTCGCAGCCGACGCAAACAGGATATTCAAACATCGATATGCGTACACTAGACCGAAAACCAGAGTCAGGATTCACGTTAATCGAGCTCATGATCGTCATAGCGATCATCGGGATACTCGCATCGCTCGCCGTGACGGCATACCAGACCTACACGGTGCGTGCGCAGGTTGCTGAGGCGCTGAATATGGCCGCCGTCGCAAAGAGCCCCATCGTTGATTCATACAATGACACCGGCGTCCCCCCGGCGACACGCGTCGAAGCTGGAATGACGGTGCCCCCCACAGACACTCGCGGTAACTACGTTTCGCAGGTCAACGTCGTCAACGGTCGCGTCGACGTCATGATGGGAGTTAATGCCCATGCCGACGTCGTCGGCGACGTTATCTCCTTTACCCCCTATGTCATGACAGGCGGCGGCATTATCTGGCGCTGCGGGGCAGCCGGGGTGCCCGGCGGTGGTGCCGTACCGCTCGGCACTGCATCTGCGAACCCGGCTGTTTACCTGGCATCAACGCTCGACACGCGCTATATGCCCTCGGTGTGTCGATAAGTTTTTCGCGCAACCGATTCAACCCTTTCCTCCAAAACCCGGTGTTTTGACGACCGCAACAACCGAAATTCGCCATTTTACTTAATCAATTGCCGTAACTGTGAACAACCGCACAAAATCCAGTTGAATCGGTAACTTGGATCAGTGAGACTGTAACGCTGAAAGATATGCGACAGCACTGATCATATGGCAGCAACAGCTTCACAAACCAATCTTGCAGGCCTGCCTCGGCGCATGGTCCAGGACGGTATTATTTCTGAAGAACAGCTTCAGGAAGCAACCGAGAGCGCCAAGGCGTCGAAGATGACCCTGATCTCCTACCTGGTCAGCGAAGACCTCGCCGAAGCCAGAGCTATTGCCGTTGCCGCCTCGCACGAGTTCGGCGTACCGCTGCTCGATCTGGATGCTGTCGAAATTGATTTGGACGTTATCCGGGCCGTTGATCAAAAACTGATCAACAAGCATCGGGTACTACCGCTTGTCCGACGCGGTCAACGAATCTTCCTGGGCATTTCAGACCCAACTAATCTGCAAGCTATCGACGACATCAAATTCGCTACAAGCCTGCGAATTGAACCGGTTGTTGTTGAACAAGACAAGCTTGAAGAACGTATCAACAAAGCCATCGAAGCAGTCGACACCAGCATGTCCGGGCTTGACGACGATGACTTCGACCTCGAAAATCTCGATGTATCGGGCGAAACTGACGAATCCGAAGACGATCATCGGGATGATGTCGAAGACGCGCCCGTCGTTCGATTCGTCAATAAGGTGCTGCTCGATGCAATCAAACGCGGCGCATCCGACGTTCACTTCGAGCCCTACGAAAAGATTTTTCGCGTGCGCACTCGGCTGGATGGCATTTTGTCTGAGGTCGCAACGCCACCTGTCATTCTTGCAAACAAGGTCTGTGCACGCCTCAAAGTAATGTCGCGAATGGATATTGCGGAACGACGCGTGCCGCAGGATGGACGTATCAAGATGCGTCTGTCGAAGAACCGTGCAATCGACTTTCGTGTCAACACTTGCCCGACTTTGTTCGGCGAAAAAATCGTATTACGTATTCTCGACCCATCGAGCGCAAAACTTGGCATTGAGATGCTGGGTTACGAAGATCATCAGCGCCTACTGTACGAGAAGCACCTGGCAAAACCTTACGGCATGATTCTGGTTACAGGACCGACAGGATCCGGTAAGACGGTTTCGCTTTACACCGGCCTGAATCTCCTCAACACAGTCGATCGTAATATTTCTACCGCTGAGGATCCGGCAGAAATTAACCTGCCTGGCATCAATCAGGTCAATGTGAATCCGAAGGTCGGACTCACGTTCGCATCAGCACTCAAGGCATTCCTGCGTCAGGATCCCGACGTCATTATGGTGGGTGAGATTCGTGACCTTGAGACGGCTGAGATCGCGATAAAGGCCGCGCAGACAGGTCACTTGGTACTCTCGACACTGCATACCAACGACGCGCCGAAAACACTGACACGAATGGTCGACATGGGCGTTAAACCCTACGCCATTGCGACGTCTATCAGCCTGATTATCGCCCAGCGACTGGCGCGCCGACTCTGCGACAATTGTAAGGAAATCAAAGAAATCCCGCGTGAGGCGCTAGAGAAAGAGGGCTTTTCTGCGGAAGAGCTTGAAGCGGGCGTGACGATATTTGGGCCCAAGGGCTGCAAGGCGTGCAACGAGGGATACAAAGGCCGGCTCGGTATTTTCCAGGTCATGGAAGTATCAGAAGCAATGGGTCGAATAATAATGGAAGGCGGCAACGCGATACAGATCGCGGAACAGGCGTCTCAAGAGGGGGTCATCGATTTACGGCAAGCCGGATTGAACAAAGTCAAGGACGGGGTTACCAGCCTTGAAGAGGTCAATCGGGTTACCATTGAGTAGGTTTTGATTGTCAAACCTAAGGTAACGGACGAGTAAAGATGGCTAATGAAGCAGTAGCAACGAGCACGCCTTTTCTGTGGGAAGGTACCGACAGAAACGGCAAGAAAATTAAGGGCAAGAGCCTCGCGAATGACGAATCTCAGGTTCGCGCCGATTTGCGTCGTCAGGGCGTTGTGCCCACGCGAATCAAGAAGCAGAGCAAGGGTTTGTTCGCCGGTGGCGGTAAGATCACGACCGGTGATATCGCAATTTTCAGTCGCCAGCTTGCCACGATGCTTGGGGCCGGTATTCCACTCGTACAGGCATTTGAGATTGTCGGTAGCGGTCATGAAAACGCCGCTATGCAAAAACTGATTTTGTCGATCAAGGGTGACGTCGAAGGCGGTAGCTCTCTGGCCGAAGCGCTCGCCAAACAACCCCTCTATTTTGACGATTTGTTTGTCAACCTCGTCGAGTCGGGCGAACAAGCCGGTGCACTCGAATCATTGCTCGAAAAGATCGCGACCTACAAAGAAAAGACGGAAGCGATCAAGAAGAAGATCAAGAAAGCACTGACGTATCCGGCCGCTGTATTGGTCGTCGCGTTCGTCGTAACGACGATTCTTTTGATCTTCGTCATTCCATCCTTTGAAGATCTCTTCCAGGGATTCGGCGCCGACCTTCCGACGTTTACCCGAATGATTATCGATTTATCGGCTTTTGTTAGAACAAAGGGCATATTTATCGTAATGATAATTGGCGGATTCGTCGCAACCTTTTTGTACTTCAAGAAGCGATCGCGGCCGTTCCGCCACTTTCTGGATCGCATGATGCTCAAGATGCCGATCATCGGACCCATCCTCGAGAAGGCTTCTATCGCACGTTACGCGCGGACGTTGTCAACCATGTTTGCTGCGGGCGTACCGCTGGTTGAAGCACTCCAGTCAGTGGCTGGCGCCACCGGCAATATCGTCTACGAAACCGGCGTTCTCGCGATGCGTGACGAAGTAGCGACCGGTCAACGCTTGCAGCAAGCAATGGAAAACACGGACTTGTTTCCGAACATGGTTATTCAAATGATCGCTGTTGGTGAGGAATCCGGTTCGCTCGACGAAATGTCCAGCAAGGTTGCCGACTTTTACGAGGCGGATGTTGATGACGCTGTTGATAACCTCTCCAGCCTGCTCGAGCCGATGATCATGGCCATCCTCGGTGTGCTCGTCGGTGGACTCGTTGTCGCTATGTACCTGCCTATCTTCAAACTGGGCGCGGTTGTATAGAACGCGACCCAATTTGCAAAATATCGGCGTTCGGAGGACACTCCGGACGCCTTTTTTTTAAGTCGCTCAGTATGACGGAGAGCTCGAATGCTTGAACTGATCAGCGAATCAGCCCCGGTTTTTATCGCAATCGTTTTTGCTTTCACGCTACTGATAGGCAGCTTCCTGAACGTCGTTATCCACCGCTTGCCCATCATGATGGAACGGGAGTGGCGCGAACAAGCCGACGAACTCACAAAAACTCCGCCCGAACACGAACTGCCAGAGGGGCGCTTTGATCTTGTCGCACCTCGATCAAGATGTCCGTCATGCGGGTCATTGATTACTGCTCTGCAAAACGTACCCGTGATCAGCTATCTGTTCCTCAGAGGCAAGTGCGCTAACTGCAAGACGCGGATATCAGCGCGATACCCCCTCGTTGAACTCATGACTGCCTTGCTGGCCGCAATCTGCGCCTGGCATTTTGGTCCCGGCTGGGAGGCGCTTCTGGCGATCGTCCTGACGCTGACACTGGTACCCATCACCATGATCGACGCGGATACGCAGTTGATCCCGGATGCGATCGTCCTACCGTTGATGTGGTTGGGCCTCGCCTTAAGCCTGTTTCACCCCCTTGCCGGCGCGGACACACTGTTTATCAGCCCGTCAGACGCCATCGTTGGCGCTATGGCGGGCTATCTTTCCTTGTGGAGCATCTTCTGGGCCTTCAAGCTGGTCACCGGAAAAGACGGTATGGGCTACGGCGATTTCAAGCTGCTGGCGGCACTCGGCGCGTGGCTTGGCTGGCAACAACTACCGATAATTATCATGATGTCGGCGATCGTTGGCACCGTCATTAGCATCGTTATGATCGTGGCACGCGGCAAGGATCGAAGTATCCCGATCCCGTTTGGCCCGTATTTGGCCACCGCTGGCTGGATCACGATGCTGTGGGGTGAGACGATTAAGAACACTTATTTTGACCTGATGTTCTGAGTGACCGAAACCGCAAAACAACGATCTTTCCGAATCGGCCTCACCGGCGGCATTGCCAGCGGCAAGTCGACTGTTGCCGACCTGTTCCTCGATCTTGGCGCTGACGTAATCGATACCGACGTAATCGCACGCGAGGTGGTTCAGCCCGGTGAACCCGCGCTTGAAGCGATACGACAGCGATTTGGCAATGACGTATTCGACGAGTCTGGTGCTCTTGATCGAGCGGCAATGAGAAGTCTCATTTTTTCAGACGATGATGCTCGATCCGATCTCGAGGCCATTCTCCATCCCAGAATCGGTGCCGAAGTTCGGCGCCAGTCTCAATCTGCCGACGGTGTATACCAAATAATCGCCGTGCCTTTGCTGGTCGAATCGCCATTGTTGCGTTTTATCGATCGCGTGCTTGTCGTTGATTGTCCCGAGGAGGTGCAACTGGAGCGACTACTAAAACGCGATTCAGGGACTAGTGAAGAAGCACGACGAATTCTCGCCGCTCAATCAAGTCGCGAAGATCGATTGGAAATCGCCGATGACATCATCCATAACGACTCCGATCTCGAACACCTGCGCAATCAAATTATTACTCTGGACGAGACTTATCGGCATCTGTCAGCGCGTTCATCTCGGCGCGCACGGTAGCTTGAAACGCCCGGATATCTGATTCTCTGACCGGCGCAGCCCGCAGCGCCGATGACGGTTGTTTCTCTAGCTGCGCCAATGCCAGATCGGAAAGCTCCAACGCCTCTGCAGAAAATTCGTTGCTCGCCAGCACCGCTGCCATCTGCATGGCGTGGCTTGCTCCCGGTCTTGCACCAAGCGATTCGTGAAATGCTGCAACGGCTTTTTCTGGCTGACCGGAATGCGCGTAGGAAAATCCAATAAAGTACTGGATGTGCGAATACATCAGCGATGTGCGCTGGGCGTTGTACGGCAACTGCAGCATTTGTGTGAACATCGCGTTCAACTGCATCATCTTTACGTCCGGGCATTTGCTGCTGGCAATGGCGTCTGCCAAGCTCGTGTACACCTTGATCGTACGTGCATCGTATGGGGTTCCCGCGACCTCGAGGATTTCATCATCAAATTCTTTGGACCGCAGACGATTCATGTGGCACAGGGTGACTAGGCGATTAAGCTTTAGAAGTGGGCTGGCCATTGGAATATTCTCGATGGCTCGATCCAGAACCTCGAGCGACTCCGAGTGTCTCCCCGCATTGAAAAGGATCACCGAATACTGCGCTTGGGCGCGCGCCGATGTCGGTGCCTTGCGTGCCGAAGCCTCAGCCATACTGGGATAGCTCGCCCAAACTGTTGATGAATAACGAGTGAAGCTGCCAAGCAGCAGAAAAATGAAAACAAACGCCAAGACAAACTGGCGGGAGCTGATCTTGCGTTGCAGCCCGACGAGCAAGGGTAGGAACAGGAAGCCTGTCCCTAAATAGTTGCGATGCTCGAAATACAATTCGAGATTCATCACCGTCGATTCCAGTAAATGACTGGCGTAGAAAAATAGTGCGGCGAACGCAAAAAGCGGCCAGCGACGGCGCTTCACAAAAGCCAGCACCACAATGCCAATGTGCGCCACTAGTGACAGGATGGTTGAAAG
>CAZMRZ010000031.1:6402-7987 GCA_964568835.1 uncultured Woeseiaceae bacterium
ACTGTCAGTTCAATTGCCGCAGCGAACAACGGCAGCAATATTCCGTTTTCCTTCGAGAAAGTCGCGAGCAACCCAAACACTACGATCGACAACGTCATCAAGCCATACGCACGTCGCGCATTATCTGGGACAAGCACTCGACCTCGAACATAAAGTGTTAGTCCGGCGAGTGAGAAAAGTGTCGACAACTGCGCCATCCGTTGCACAACGTACAAGGTTGTAGAAACCAGAAACGGATGTAATAGCCAAACGCCAGCGGCTGCAATCGACAACAACTGGATGTCGCGATTTTCGAAACGCAACAATCGCAAAATCTGCTGGATCAGCAAGCCGAGAAAAACACCACAAAGGCAGTGAATGACCAAATTGGTTCGTTTGAAGGGCCAGGACTCAGCAGGCCAGTTGTTCGCGTCAATCAGAAATGTCGCTAACGAGATCGGGCGCCCTGTCGGGCCGCTGTAACCGCCGAAGACGAACGCCTTGAACGCGGTCCAGTCAACAACCCCGCCGCGGTCGCCCAGCGCGGCGATACTGCCGAAATCGTCCAGCACAAAGGGTCCGTTCAGACCCGGCCAGTAAGCGACGACGACCGCAAGAAACAGTATGGCCCAAGCGCCGCCTACAAAGTATCGAGACGAATAATCGCCGTCAAATAACAAGTTATTCGCTTTCAAGTATTTCACCGACCGATCTTTACGGCGCACATTCTAACTCGGGCTGCCTCACAAGGACATCGAACGCGCTGGCATATTTGCCACCTGCCACTCCGTGGCGCAAAATAGCGCAATGGCAGAACCCGCTGGAAAAATCGCTGCACAGCCCGCCCCGGGCACTACCCACTATGAGCAGCCCCTGTCGGAGCGGATGCGGACGTTCCTCCGCCTGGAGTTCCTTTACCATCCGATGCTCCGCAACAGCGAAAGAGACGATGATTGGGCGACCCGAGCAACAATTTCGACGCTCCTGGAGATTCTGGCGATATTGTCGCGCGGCGATGTGCGGGCTGAGGTACTCAACGAACTGGATCACCAGATTAGCGCATTGGAGCGTTTCCAGACCCACACGGGCGTTGATGGCGGCCGCCTGGACAACCTGATGCACAATTTGTCCACCAGCCGCGACGAAATCTCGCGAATCGGTACCGGATTCCTGCAGCCGCTCAAAGACAGCGACTTCCTGAATGCGATCAAACACCGCAGCGCTATCCCGGGCGGAACCTGCGAGTTCGATCTCCCGGAGTACAGCCATTGGCTGAGGCAACCCATCGCGCGTCGGCAGGAAGACGTCGCGGGCTGGATTCAGTCAGTCAGACCGTTGTGTGAGGGTGTAAGCGAAGTACTTTGGTTGATTCGGGAAAGCGCGCAACCCAGTGAGAGACGGGCGATCAATGGCATGTACCAGCACAGCATGCAAAAAGACAGTAACTGCCGGCTGCTGCGAGTCAGTCTCGCGGCGGGCTCTAGCCTGTTTCCCGAGATAAGCGGTAGTCAACACAGATTTACGGTGCGATTTCTGGAATGGTCGTCTGTTGAGCGTCGCGCTGTGCAAACCGGCCACGACGTCCCGTTCAAACTCTCTATCTGCT
>CAZMRZ010000031.1:8087-32411 GCA_964568835.1 uncultured Woeseiaceae bacterium
AGCGCCGTGACTACAGGCATATCGGCCGGAAGCAATTCATCCGCATCCAGTAACTCCGCTGGCACCCAGCGCAACTCCTGTCCTTCTCGGCCCACCGGGTCGCTGTTCCAGTCGCTGACGATAAAAAATTCAATACTGACGATTCGATCATCGTACTCATGGCGAAGATTCATGAATGACGAGCATTCGGTCACTTCGATTCCAAGCTCTTCTGCGAGCTCTCTGGAAAGCGCCTGAGGCGAGGTTTCACCTGGCGCGATCTTTCCGCCCGGGAATTCCCACATTCCATGAAATTGGCCGCCGCCCAGCCGTTCCGCGATGAGTATGCGGCCCTTCGGATCGCAGAGTATTCCCGCGGCTACGTCAAAGTGATTCACTGCAGTTCTGCTAGACGTTCAGTTTGCCGTGACATTGCTTGAACTTCTTGCCGGACCCGCAGGGACAGGGCTCATTGCGACCGACTTTTCGACCATCCCGCACGAACGGCTCGACGGGCTGTCGTGACGGCGCGGCCGGCTGAGCAGCGCCTTGTGGACCCTCTCCGAGCGCTGACGCCTCGGCATGCTGATACTTCATCGAGTCGGCGGCCTGTTTACGCTTTTGCAATTCATCCAGATCGTCTTCGCCCTGAATGCGAATTCGAGAAAGAATGCTGATCGTGTCGTGTTTGACCTGCTCCAGCATCACACCGAACATCTCGAACGCTTCACGCTTGTATTCCTGTTTCGGATTCTTCTGCGCGTATGAGCGCAGACCAATGCCCTGCCGCAAATGATCCATCCCGGCAAGGTGCTCTTTCCAGTGGTTATCAAGCTGCCGCAACATCACTTGTTTCTCAACGCCTCTCATCAGCTCACCGCCGATATCGCCGACTTTTTTCTCGTAGGCCTTGCTCGCCTCTTCGATACAACGATCCGCGATCGCCTCAGCACTGAGTGTTTTGTCGTCGCGAACCCAACGACTCACATCGAGTCGAAGCCCGAAATCCGAGTCGAGCGCCTGACTCAGGCCATCCGCATCCCACAATTCGTCCAGACTGCCAGGCGGAATATATTGCGCTGCCAGATCGCCAACAACCTCTTCCCGTATCGCCGAAACGGAGTCTTCTATCTCATCGGCATCCATGAGTTCCGCACGCTGGTGATAGACGACCTTTCTCTGGTCGTTTGAGACGTCATCGTACTCGAGGAGGTTCTTCCGGATATCGAAGTTGTGCGCCTCAACCTTGCGCTGGGCACGCTCAATCTGACGCGTCAAAAGCTTGCTTTCTATCGCCTCACCTTCGCGCATACCCGCACGCGACAGAAGACTCTTGGTACGTTCCGGATCGCCGAAAATACGCATCAGCGTGTCTTCCATTGACAGGTAGAAACGCGATGATCCCGGGTCACCCTGGCGCCCGGAACGCCCTCTAAGCTGATTATCGATACGACGGGACTCGTGGCGCTCCGTACCGACAATATGCAGTCCACCGGCCTCCAGGACCCCTTCGTGCCGCTTCTGCCAGTCGCTTTCGATGGCTGATGTATCGGCACCTTCGCCAGCTTCTGCGAGCACTGCATCCAGGCTTCCGCCCAGGACGATATCGGTACCGCGTCCAGCCATGTTGGTCGCGATAGTTATCGCCCCCGCACGGCCTGCGTTCTGAACGATCTGCGCCTCACGTTCGTGCTGTTTGGCATTGAGGACGGCATGCTTGATGCTCTTCTTCTTGAGGAATGAAGACAGTAGTTCCGACGCCTCGATTGACGTCGTTCCGACGAGAACCGGTTGACCACGTTCACTGCAATCGACAACGTCTTCGATGATCGCCTCAAATTTGTCCTTCTCGGTCAGATAGACAAGGTCCGGATGATCATCACGAATCATTGCTTTGTGCGTTGGGATGACAACAACTTCCAGTCCGTAAATCTGCTGGAACTCAAAAGCCTCGGTATCAGCTGTACCGGTCATTCCGGACAAATTATTGTAGAGGCGGAAGAAGTTCTGGAATGTGATCGAGGCAACCGTCTGGTTTTCCTGCTTGATCGATACACCTTCTTTCGCTTCGACGGCCTGATGCAAGCCGTCACCCCAGCGTCGACCCGGCATCGTGCGCCCCGTGAATTCATCGACGATAACAACTTCACCGTCGTTGACGATGTAATCGACATCGCACTGGTACATCGCGTGTGCGCGCAACGCTGAATTCAAGTGGTGCAGCAGTTTGATATTGCCGGCGTCATACAAGCTCTCGCCTTCGGCGAGTAGTCCGGCTTTCGCCATCAATGCTTCAACTTGCGAGTGACCTTCCTCGGTGATGAAAGCCTGTTTTGCTTTCTCATCGATAGTGTAGTCACCGCGCTTGATAAAGCGACACTGCGCGACTTTTCCACTCATTGCCGTCATCGCCAGATCCGAGTCGCGGTTTTCGGCGAGTCGGATGGCTTCTTCCAACGTCATCTCGGTCGTCGGACTATCGCTGTCTGGCAATTGGACTTTATTCGCTGGAATATCGTAATTCGTCGGATCCTCAGTCTCGTCGTGCCGCCGGAGTTTGGGGATCATCTTGTTGATTTGCGCGTAAAGGTCGGTGCTTGATTCCGCAGGGCCCGAAATAATCAGCGGTGTTCGCGCCTCATCGATCAGAATCGAATCGACTTCATCGACGATCGCAAAATTCAGTTCGCGCTGAGATTTATCGGCGGTAGAAAACGCCAGATTGTCACGCAGGTAGTCGAAACCCAGTTCGTTATTGGTCGCGTACGTAATGTCGCTTTGATAGGCGGCGCGCTTTTCTTCCGGCGTCTGGCCGCTCCTGGATACACCAACGGTCAGTCCGAGAAACTCGTAGATCGGACGCATCCAGTCTGCATCTCGCTGCGCCAGATATTCGTTGACGGTAACGATATGCACACCGTCGCGGCTGATCGCATTGAGGTAGGCGGGCAGTGTTGACATGAGGGTCTTACCCTCACCTGTTCGCATTTCGGCGATGTTCCCGTCGTGCAGAACCATGCCACCGATTAGCTGCACATCGAAGGGTCGCATATGCATCGTGCGAACCGACGCCTCACGCGCGACAGCGAAAGCCTCAGGCAATAATTGCTCAAGCGTCTCGCCATCATCGGCGTATCGTTTCATGAACTCTGCTGTCTTGGTCTTCAAAGCCTCATCACTGAGCGCTTGAATACCTTCTTCCAGAGCATTGATCTCGTTTACTGCTTTTGAGTACTGACGCACCAACCGCTGATTGCGGCTGCCAAATATGCGTGTCAGGAAATTGGCCACCAAGGGCTCCTAAGGGTCGGGTCAAACGAAGGCCGCTATTCTAAGGTGTCGCGGGTCTATTTAGAATCCAATGAGGCGATTTAAGGGCAAAAAACACGATCACAAGGACCCGCGGCCGCGCCGATTATTGTCAATATTGAAGGGGTGGTACTACTGGCTTACTTCGATGCGTCCCGAATGAACTTCACCGGATTGACCCGGCTGCCATTGTGGAGCACCTCAAAGTGCAGATTCGGGCCTGTTGCGCGCCCTGACTCGCCCATTAATGCGACGATCTGCCCTTTCTTGACCTCGTCGCCTACCGACACGAGGTTTTCAGAATTATGTGCATAGCGCGTTGAATAACCGCTGCCATGGTTGATTTCGACCATGCTGCCGTAGCCATAGCGGTCAGAGGACCAGGTTACGACACCGTCCGCAACCGCGGCGATTTCTGCGCCCAGTTTGCCCGCGAAATCGATACCCGTATGGTTCGCTGGTTTTCCGGTAAATGGATCGGTTCGCTTACCGAAGTATGACGATAACCAGCCGGAACTGACCGGTCGTCCCTGCGGATACACTCGCTCTTTGAGATTCTGGTTCATCAATACACCTTCCAGAACGTCGAGCTGCGCTTCGCGATTACTGAGTCGCGCAGTGAGCAGATCCATCGCTTCGAGCATTTCCGGAACGACAACGTTTGATCCGGATGCCATGGGCTCCTCCGGTCCACCGACAGCCGGGTTTGAATTAAAATCGAATTCGCTGTCGTCGATTTCAGCCATATCGGTCAATCGTCGGCCCAATGCATCCAGTCGAATCATGCGCGCGTTCATTTGTGCGATTCGGATAGACAACGCGTCGAGCGTGTCTTCATTTTCCTGGCGAATGGTATCGATACTGCTTCTTTGTTCCTGCAGCTGTCCCGTGAGGCTTTGCAGTTTATCGCTGCTAACACCGGAACCTGTGCGTGACGCGTTCCATGAACCCGCCGCGAAACCGACACCAATTACTGTCGCAGCGATGACAGAAATACACAAACCGGCGACACCGCCCGTCAGGTTTACCTGTCTGGGGCTTCCAAACCCCTTGCCAAAAATAACTACATTCATCACGTAAGTCCCGGATGCGTCTTAGTTGAACGCTTCGTGGTTATACAAGTTGCGAAGTCGCCAGCCTTAAGCCCGCGTTCGCTTATTCGTATTGTTATAAACTTGCTGTCCCTGCTCAATTCGGTAGCCCCGCTGTCTTAGGAAATATCCCGTAGACCGGTGGTTTTGCGACCCCGCCTTTCAACGGGTATGCCTTTATCGTGATCGAAACTATGCATAATGTCGGAAATCATTACAAGGTAAGGCCTCGGGAACGGTGACCGGGGTCACTCGCAAGAGGGCAAAACCGCTAACTGCGTCACACTACTATGTCGTCCAACAAACTCAAGAACCTCCTAAATCCTCGTAATGACGGGGACTTAGGCGACCTTATCAACCGCGCACAACGCATGGGGGAACTGACTGACATTCTCGGCAGGGCCCTGCCGGAATCGGATCGGGGCGCAATTGTGGCCGCAAATGTCCGTGAGGACGGAGAACTGGTCGTGATATGCGCGTCGTCGGCCTGGGCGTCGCGCCTCCGCTACGAGACCGAGAAACTGCTCGAAGCCGCAAAAGACGCAGGCTTCCCGGCACATACCTGCCGAATACGCGTCAGTCAGAGTTAGGGCTTACGCGTAAGAGGGAGTGACGTAGGAGATCGGGGCTTTCCTGGAGTCGCTGAAAGTGACCTCTTCCCACGTGGTCTTGTCTTCGAGCATTGCTCGGAACAATTTGTTGTTCAGATCATGGCCGGATTTATAAGCGCGCAGTTCACCGATCAGGCCATGGCCCAATAGATAGGCATCGCCGATGGCATCGAGAATCTTATGGATGACAAACTCATTGGCGTATCGCAGTCCATCTTCATTCAGGATGCGGTAGTCATCGAGGACAATCGCATTGTCCATGCTGCCGCCAAGCGTCAGGTTTCGTTCGCGCAAGGCTTCAACGTCTCTCAGGAAACAGAACGTTCGGGCGCGACTGACTTCCTTCAGGAACGAGGTTGATGAAAAGTCGATCGTCGCTTGTTGGCTCAGTTTATTGAACACAGGGTGATTGAAGTAAACCTCGAAGTTCACCTTGAATCCGTTAAAAGGAATCAACTCAGCCCACTTGTCACCATCCTCAACTCGCACAGTCTTTTTGATTCGGATGAATTTCTTCGCGGCATTCTGTTCTTCGATACCAGCCGATTGCAACAAGAACACGAATGGCCCGGCGCTGCCATCCATAATCGGAACTTCGGCGGCTGACAAGTCTATGTGAATGTTGTCGATCCCGAGGCCCGCAAGAGCGGACATCAGGTGCTCAACTGTCGCAACCTTGGTATCGCCCTTGGTCAGGGTCGTACCCAACATTGTCTCGGTCACGAGCTTTGGGTCCGCCGGAATATCGACAGGTTCTTCGAGGTCAACTCGATGAAAGACAATACCGGTGTTTTCGGCAGCCGGACGAAGTGTCATGTAGACCTTTTCGCCACTGTGTAATCCGACCCCTGTGGCACGGATGCTGGTTTTTAGTGTTCGTTGTCTCAACATGTCGTCGCGAAGGTTATCATAATAGGTAACTAGTACAAGAATTGCTCTGTAATTCAGTCGCTTAGCGTATCGGTATCACGTAACTAGTCAGAAGTCGGTACGCGGCGTCAAACAGGTAGCCGGCCCGGAATTAACCGGACCGGCAAGCGGAGTTCCCTGCCCCGGACTTACGAAAAGTCCGGTTCGCCTTTCGGCTTTGCCCTAATCAGCCTGACGGCGCAGGAAAGCCGGGATATCCAGCAATTCTTCCTGCAAACCGTTGCCGTCCATGCCATCACCGACAGCTCGCTTCCGTTGTACGGTTGGCTTGTCCAGCGTCTGATAGTTCGGCTCAGTCTGTGCGGCCGGCCGACGTACGATACGCATCGGCGATTCGGCATTTGCGGCCTGCTGACCCAAACCGGTAGCAACAACCGTGACGCGAATACGATCCGTCATTTCAGGATCAATAACCGTACCGATAACGACTGTCGCATCCGCTGACGCGTATTCCTTGACCGTATTGCCGACTTCCTGGAACTCGCCGATCGACAGGTCCATTCCCGCCGTAACATTCACGAGAATGCCATTGGCGCCAGCCAGGTTGATGTCTTCCAATAGCGGACTGGAAGCTGCAGCTTCTGCGGCTTCACGCGCCCGATCTTCACCCGAAGACTCACCGGAGCCCATCATCGCCATGCCCATTTCAGCCATGACCGTGCGGACGTCGGCAAAGTCGACGTTGATAAGACCCGGCCTCGTGATCAGTTCGGCGATACCCTGAACTGCACCTTGCAGCACCTGATTCGCTGAACGGAACGCGTCGAGAAGCGTTGTTTCGCCACCCAGCACCGATAGCAGCTTTTCATTGGGAATGGTGATCAGAGAATCGACATACTTGCCAAGCTCGCCGATACCATGTTCCGCAATCTGCATGCGTTTGCCACCTTCCATCTGGAACGGCTTGGTGACAATCGCGACTGTCAAAATACCAAGCTCTTTGGCTACCTGTGCAACGATAGGGCCCGCACCTGTTCCGGTACCACCGCCCATGCCGGCAGTGATGAACAACATGTCCGCACCCTCGATAGCTTCGAGAATACGATCACGATCTTCCATCGCGGCCTGACGGCCAATATCCGGATCAGCTCCGGCCCCCAGTCCTTTGGTGATGTTGCAGCCGATCTGCAACGAGGTTCGTACACGTGATCCTTTAAGCGCTTGCGAGTCCGTGTTGGCACAGATGAAATCGACACCTTCGATGCCGGTTTCGACCATGTGCGCTACTGCGTTACCACCACCGCCACCGACACCGATGACTTTGATGACAGCGCTCGAACTGTGCGCATCCATTAATTCAAACATTGAGTGTTCCTCCGCTTTTTAAACTTCAAATAATTCATTTCAAAATCGTCCCTGGAACCAAGATTTCATGCGGTCCCAGGCTTCTCCCAAGTTGCCGCCGATCGGCGTACTGCGCCGATCACGGCGTGATAAATTTTCGAATCCGTACAGCAACAAGCCCACGCCAGTGGCATGGATCGGATTGCGTATAACGTCCATCAGTCCTTCAACGTACTGAGGCGAACCGAGTCGCACGGGCATGTGAAACACTTCCTCCGCCAGCTCCACTGCGCCTTCCATTTTCGCGCTGCCGCCAGTGATGACGATGCCAGCCGCGATGAGCTCCTCGAAACCGCTTCGGCGCAGCTCGTCACGGACCAGCCCGAAAAGCTCCTCGAATCGGGGCTCGACAATCTCGGCCAAAGTCTGGCGTGCGAGCCTGCGCGGCGGTCTGTCGCCAACGCTCGGAACCTCAATCGTTTCGTCCGGGTTAGCCAGCTGCGAAAGCGCACAGGCATACTTGATCTTTATCTCTTCGGCGTACTGCGTCGGCGTACGCATGGACACCGCGATGTCATTGGTCACCTGGTCGCCGGCGATGGGAATGACGGCCGTGTGTTGAATTGCACCGCCCAGGAAAACGGCGATGTCGGTCGTGCCGCCGCCGATATCCACAATGCAGGAGCCGAGCTCCTTCTCGTCGTCCGTCAATACGGCATAGCTTGACGCCAATTGCTCGAGAACGATGTCGTCAACCTCAAGTCCGCAACGCTTCACACACTTAACGATGTTTTGTGCCGCACTTTCGGCGCCCGTTACCATGTGTACTTTCGCTTCAAGACGAACGCCCGACATTCCGATCGGTTCGCGAATGCCTTCCTGATTATCGATGACAAATTCCTGCGGCAGGATGTGCAGTATTTTTTGATCGGCCGGGATCGCGACCGCACGTGCAGCGTCGATCACGCGATCAACATCGCTGGCACTCACTTCCGAATCACGGATCGCGACAATACCGTGCGAATTCAAGCTGCGAACATGACTACCCGCGATACCCGTGTATACGGAGTGGATATCGCAGCCCGCCATGAGTTCTGCTTCTTCCACAGCACGCTGAATTGAATGCACGGTTGATTCGATATTCACGACCACCCCTTTCTTCAGGCCGCGGGACGGATGCGTGCCGATTCCGACAACTTCAATGTCGCCTTCTTCATTGACCTCGCCAACGATCGCCACCACTTTGGAGGTGCCGATGTCCAGTCCGACAATCAGGTTTTTGTCAGGTCGCTTGGTCATTCAATTCAATCCTCTGGCCGCGAGCATTTCCTGCTCGGCCCTTTCCGGATCGGTGACCGGAGTCTGCGATCCACTCTTCCAACCAATCGTGAAACCATTGCCATAACGCATATCGACGTATTCGATTTGCTTCGCACGGCCAGTAATAATGTCTGCCACAACATCGAGAAAAAGACTCGTACGATCCGCAACGGCTTTTCTGCCGAGGCGAACCTCAATGCCGTTGCTCAATGTCATTTCCCACGATCCGCGCGCGTCGAGATGTACACGACGCAAATCAAGTCCGACCGGAATCAGCTTCTCGCGTACGGCGAGGTAACGCTTGGCCACCTCGGCTGCACGCGAGTCCGGGCCGCTAAGTCGTGGCAGTTCGGCTGGAACATGCCGAGACTCGTTAACGAACAACTCGCCGCGTGTATTCAACAAACCGCTATCACCCCAAACCGCCGCCGGCACTTGCTCGGTTACCGTGATTGAAATTCGACTGGGCCAGCGACGCGCCACGCGCGCCTGGTCTATCCATGGCAAAGCCAGGAGTTTTTCTTGAATTCGATCGATATCGGCTCCGACAAAACCCGCGTCGATCTCTTCGCTGATCGCGGCTTCGATATGTAATGCCGTAACACGCTGAAAGGGCCCACTGATTTCGATTGAAGAAATCTCCCGGTCCAGCATCGTCAAACTGAGCTGATAGGTTGCGAGCACCATCGCGACCGCAAATATCGGGGCCAGAATCTTCCCGATTCGGATCTTTGGCATCTTGAACTTCGGCGTCACTTTTCGCTTACGCCGATGGGCTTGCTTACGCGCCATTTGCGGCCACCCTTGCGTTCGTTTCTATTACGTCAACAGCGAAACTCGTTTCCAGTATCCGCCAGCACAAATCCTCGAAATCGATACCGTCCTCGCGCGCCGCCATCGGCACCAGGCTATGACTCGTCATTCCCGGAACCGTATTAACTTCCAGCACCAGCGGCTGACCGTCCGCACCCGTCATGAAGTCGACCCGGCCCCAACCGGTGCAACCGAGTTCGTTGAACGCGGCAACAGCAAGGTCCGCATATTGCTGCTCTTCTGCATCGGTCGCGGTGCCCTTGCAGATGTATTCAGTTCGGTCGGATTCGTATTTGGCCCGGTAGTCGTAGAAGATCCGGGGCGTGACGATGCGAATGCTCGACAAAGCACGTCCCTGCAATACTGCAACTGTGAACTCAGGACCATTGATGCAGCGCTCCAGCAACACCGTATCGCCGTACTGCAATGCCAGATCAATGGCGGCATTGAGTTCCGCACGTTCAGAGATTTTCGACATACCGACACTGGATCCCTGACCGGACGGCTTGATGATCAGCGGGAAACCTAGCTGTTCGGCAGCGACAGATGCCTCAGCATGCGTTCGCGCAACGCCATACTCAGGCGTCGGAATTTCGCAGGCATCAAATAGATGCTTGCTGCGCACCTTGTCCATAGCGATGGCTGACGCCATCACGCCACTACCGGTGTAGGGAATGGCCAGCCACTGCAACGCACCCTGCAGTGCGCCGTCTTCGCCACCGGGGCCGTGCAACGCAATCCATACGCGGTCAAAACCGGCTCTGGCAAATTCGATCATTGATTTTTCGCCGGGATCCCAGGCGTGTGCGTCAACGCCTTTTGATAGCAGCGCATCCAACACGGCAGCACCGGTATCCAAAGACACCTCGCGTTCGCTCGAGTCGCCACCCAGCATGACGGCAACACGGCCGAAATCAGACGGATCACTGATCTTCTTCCTTTGATCGAGGATGATTGACGCGCCGCTCATTGCTTTGCTTCCCCAACGATACGAACTTCGTGGGTGAGCCAAACGCCATGTTGCTCCATGACCGTTTGACGAACATGTTCGATCAGCTCTTCGATATCCGTCGCCGATGCGTTGTCGCGATTGATAATGAAGTTCGCGTGCTTCTCAGAAACTTCGGCGCCACCGATGCGATAACCCTTCAAACCCGACGCCTCAATGAGTCGCGCCGAATAGTCGCCATCCGGATTTCTGAAAACGGATCCGCAACTCGGCAGACCAAGAGGTTGTGTTGCCTTGCGACGATCCAACATCGCGTTGAGCGTATCGATACTCGGAATCACGTCCTGCTCGAAGCGGAACGTAGCGCCGAGGAACCACTCATCCGCAGGGCCTTTCACGCTGCGATAAGCAACGGAATACTCACCCGGGGCGCGCTCATGAATTTCGCCGCCGCGATCGATCGTTTTAACGGATTCGACACGCTCCCAGGTTTCGCCACCGTGTGCGCCGGCATTCATCGCCAATGCACCGCCGACCGTGCCTGGAATTCCTGCAAAAAATTCCGATGGGCCGAGCTCCCAACGTATGCATTGGCGTGCCAATTGCGTACAGGGAACGCCCGCTCCGGCGCGAACCAGGTATTGATCCGCGCGCTTGATGTCTCGCAGTATTCTGCTTGCCGAGATGACAACGCCAGGAATGCCGCCGTCACGCACCAGCAAATTGGTGCCGACGCCATGCCAGAAAAGAGGCGTTTCCGCATCCAATTCGGCAAGAAAACAGGACAGATCCTCAATACTGGCGGGAACGAAAAACATCTCGGCCAGGCCACCGGCACGCCATGAAGTGTGGCGAATCATAGGTTCGTCGAACCTGATTTTGCCCTGCACCTTTAGGTCCCTCGCGGCAGCCATCATTTGTGTACCTTCAATAGCGGTCCATCGCTAAGCCGTTCCGGGAGTTCTGTTGCATACGCGCCGATATCTCCCGCACCCATCGTCAGGAGCAGATCGCCGTCTTCCAACAAGTCCAGGAGAACCGTCTCGAGGTCGGAGAGTGATTCAACGAATACGGGCTCAACAGCACCGCGAGTGCGGATAGCGCGCGCCATCGAGCGGCCATCAGCGCCAGCAATCGGTTCTTCGCCCGCCGCATACACCTCCAGCAGAACGAGAACATCCGCCCCGGACAAGATATTGGCAAAATCGTCCATGAGGTCACGAGTGCGGGTATAGCGATGCGGTTGAAAAACGAGCACGACGCGTTTGTCGGGCCAACCGGTTTTGGCGGCTGATAAAGTCGCCTCAACTTCCGTCGGATGATGGCCGTAGTCATCGACGATCATTACCGTGCCGGAGGCGGTCTTCACTTCGCCCAATTGTTGAAAACGGCGGTCGATGCCTTCGAACTCAGCGAGTGCTTTGACGATTGCGTCCTGTGGAATCTGCAGCTCATTCGCAACCGCGATCGCGGCAAGGGCATTACGCACGTTGTGCATACCGGGCAGCTGCAGAGTTACGTGCATGATTGGGGACACCGTTCTGGTGTCCCCGTCCCGCTGTTCCACATCGAAATTCGAACACGCCTCGCGGAAAACGATATTGCTGGCACGAACATCCGCGTCGTCGTTCGTTCCGTAGGTTGTGACCGAGCGGCCAACATCGGCGAGTACGTCGTTAACGCCAGGGTCATCCGTACAGACGACGGCTAAACCGTAGAACGGCAGATTATGCAGAAACTCGATAAAGCTGCCTTTGAGCTTCTCGATATCACCGTCGTAGGTCGACATGTGATCGGCATCGATATTTGTCACCACAGCCAGCATCGGCTTGAGATGAACAAACGACGCATCGCTTTCGTCGGCCTCTGCCACAAGATAGTCGCCCTGTCCGAGTCGCGCGTTGGCGTCGGCACTCTTGAGTCGTCCGCCAATGACAAAGGTCGGATCAAGTCCGCCTTCGGCGAGCAGACTCGCAATCAGGCTGGTTGTCGTTGTCTTGCCATGCGTCCCGGCGACGGCAATCGAGTGTCGGAAGCGCATCAGTTCGGCAAGCATTTCGGCACGACTAACAACGGGCATTAGCTGCTCTCGGGCAGCAGAGACTTCGGGATTGGTTTCATCGACCGCGCTGGAGACTACTACGGCATCAGCATCGCGAATATTGTCAGAAGCGTGGCCGATGAATACGGTTGCACCTTGATTCTCAAGGCGCTTTGTTTGTTTGTTGGGTTTCAGATCGGAGCCCTGCACCGCGTAACCAAGACTCAGCATGACCTCGGCAATTCCTGACATCCCGGAACCGCCGATACCAACGAAATGGACTGTGTGGATTCGTCGCATCTTCTTGATCATGCCGCGCCGCCTGCCTGCGCGAGGCACAACTCGGTAATTCGATTCAGTGCGTCGGGCTTCGCGAGTGCACGTGCTTTTTCGGCGCGCTGCATTAACGATTCGCGCGACTGCAACCAGTCGCGAAGCAAGTTGGCCAATAGCGTGGGCGTCAGTTCTGTTTCCTGAATAACCACCGCAGCACCCGCATCGGCCATCGGTTTTGCATTTGCCGTTTGGTGATCGTCAACGGCCGCCGGATACGGGACAAACAGTGCCGGCAAACCTGCGGCGCAGAGCTCCGCAACCGTTAATGCCCCGGCCCTGCAGACCACCAGATCCGCCCAGGCGTAGACCTCCGCCATATCTTCAATAAACGGCATCAGCTCGACATCAACATCGTTTTCAGCGTAAGCGTCCCTGGCTGTTTGCAGCGTGCGCTCACCGCATTGGTGCCTGACGAGGGGACGGGCTTGAGCGTCGAGCAACGTGAGCGCTGCTGGCACCGTTCGATTTAATGCAAGAGCGCCCTGACTGCCGCCAAGAACGAGCAGTCGAACCGGTCCGTGCCGGTTGGAGTAGCGATCAGCCGGTGCGGGTATTGCAGCGATATCTTCGCGGACCGGGTTACCGACGGTTTCCGCGATGACATTGGAATTAAAACTGCCCGGGAAGGCTTGCAGCACAACCCGGGCAAGACGCGCCAGAAGACGATTAGTCATGCCCGCTGCGGCATTTTGCTCGTGGATCACAAGGGGTCGGCGGGTCAACCACGCGGCAACACCGCCCGGTCCACTCACAAATCCACCCATGCCCAGGACAACAGCAGGACGACGACGAATAATAACGGCCAGCGATTGCAGCAACGCCCAGCCTAGTTGTATCGGTGCAATAATCAGCGCGAGCACACCCTTGCGGCGCAGCCCTTTGATGCTGATCCACTCCATATCAATTCCGGCCTCGGGAACGATGCGAGACTCGAGTCCGCGATGTGTTCCAAGCCAGACGATTTCGCGAGAGTTCGCCTGCAATGCGCGTGCGACGGCAAGCGCCGGATACACGTGCCCACCGGTGCCACCTGCCATTACAAGTATTGGTCGCGAACTCATGATCGACGGCTCCGCGCGCTCTTTTTGCGTCGCTTGCGATTAACCGGTTTCGCATCAACGGCCAGCTCATGATGA
This sequence comes from uncultured Woeseiaceae bacterium, assembly GCA_964568835.1. Taxonomy (GTDB): domain Bacteria; phylum Pseudomonadota; class Gammaproteobacteria; order Steroidobacterales; family Woeseiaceae; genus UBA1847. The sequence goes on from CAZMRZ010000031.1 coordinate 21,887, forward strand.
ATACGCAATAGCAACGAAATGCAGATCATCGTAATGATCAGACTGCTGCGGCCGTAGCTGATCAGAGGGAGGGTCAAGCCTTTCGTTGGCAGGAGGCCCATGTTGACGCCAATGTTGATGAACGCCTGAACGCCCAGCCAGGTGCCAAGGCCGATCGCGATATAAGCTTCAAAGAAGCGTTCGGCATCTGCAGCCCGCATGGCGAGCTTAAAAACGCGCCAGAGCAAAGCGAGGAAAAGTGCGATCATCACCAGCGACCCCAGCAATCCGAACTCTTCTGCGTAGACCGCGAACACGAAATCGGTGTGCGCTTCCGGAAGATAGAATAGCTTTTGTACGCTGTCGCCCAGTCCGACCCCGAACCACTCGCCTCGCCCGATGGCGATAAGAGACTGTGTCAGCTGGAATCCGGAGTTGAATGGATCTGCCCAGGGATCAAGAAATCCGGTAATTCGTTTCATGCGGTACGGGGACAATACTGCCAGCGCCGCCAGCGCCGCGACCGCGACCAAAAGAAAGATCAGGAAATCCCGAATACGTGCGCCGGCAACGAACATCATCACCATTGCCGTCGCAAGCAACACGACGGCTGCACCGAAATCGGGCTCCGCCAGCAACAGGACACAGGCAATACTCAGAACCATCATTGGGCGCATAAAGCCCATGAACCCTTCGCGAAGCTCTTTGTTTCTGCGTACCAGGTATCCGGCGAGATACATCAGGAAGCACAGTCGGGCTGGCTCGGATACCTGCAGGTTCATCATGCCGACACGCACCCATCGAGTACTGCCGTTCACTTCGTGGCCAACGCCGGGTACGAGCACAACGACGAGTAACGCGAATCCAACAAACAGCACCAGCGGGCCGAGACTGCGCCAGACCTGCATTGGAATGAACAGGCAAACAAAGCCTGCGGCCGCGCCTATAGCAGCAGCGAGCAACTGCCGTTGCACATAGAAAAACGGATTGCCGGTTGCGTTATCCGAAATCGAGATTGATGCGGACGCGAGAATGACAAAACCGCCCATTAACAATGCCAGCACGATCACCAATAACACGGGGTCGATTTGCAACTCCGTCTTGATGCGCGCCGGGAACGGCCACATGGAAGAGGTAGCGCTCATCGCTTCAGTGCCTCCACTGCGGTACAGAACGCGTTGCCGCGTTCCATGTAATTGTCGTATTGATCAAGACTCGCGCATGCCGGCGCCAGCAACACTGTGTCGTCGGACTCCGCACACTTTGCCGCCATGCTGACGGCCGCGCCCATCGTGTCGGCGAATTGCACTGGCATAACGGTATCGAGCGCGTGCGCGATCTTCTCGGCGTCTTTGCCAATCAGTACGGCTCCACGCAGCTTGTCTTCAACCGCGGTCGCCAGTTCGCCGAAGTCGCCGCCTTTGCCGTCGCCACCTGCAACAAGAACCAACATCGAATCCACTGAGTCAATCGCGGCGACAGCGGCAGCAACGTTGGTCGCCTTCGAGTCGTTGATGTAGTCGACCGCAGCAATACGGGCGACAAACTGCATGCGATGCGGCAAACCTGGGAACTCAACAAGTACCCGCAACATTGAGGCGATGTCGAGTCCCAGCAATTCACCCGCTGCCAGCGCAGCTAGCGCGTTCAGCTGATTGTGTAAGCCGTACATCGCCAGGTCGCGGCTGGCGAGCAGCAATGTCTCGCCACGCGCCAGATACATTTCACCATCGTCATCACGCAGGCCGTAGTGACCATCAGCGGGTGCATCCAAACCAAAGCTGATGACCGAGTCGCAAGTTTTGGCATGCTCAGCGGCCGTTTCGTCGGCCCGATTGATGACGGCGGCTTTCGCCTCAGAATAGATACGGTATTTCGATTGCCGGTATTCGTCCTCATCCGCGTGCCAGTCGAGGTGATCCGGCGACACATTGAGAAGCACGGCGACCTGTGCAGGCAAATTTTGCGTGCGATGCAACTGAAAGCTGGATAGCTCCAAAACGTAAACATCCGGTTTATCCTGATCCAGCAAGTCCAGCGCGGGTTCACCAAGATTTCCACCAGCCAGCACATCGCGGCCGTCAGCTTTACACATGTGATACAGCAGGGTCGTGACCGTGCTCTTTCCATTGGAACCTGTAATGGCAACAAAAGGCGCTTTCGCATCGCGCGCAAATAGTTCGATATCGGAAACGACTTCGAGTTTCTTCTTTAGCGCCTTTTTCAGCACCGGGTGACTGTCTGGCACGCCCGGCGATGCGATTACACGTTCGATACCGCGCGGCAGCTTGTTACCGCCGAGCAGGACTTTCGCACCGGGACTGATCTCGTTGAGCTCTTCGATTCCCGGCGGTTCATCGCGGCTATCGAAAAACGTCGCAGTAATATCGGCGCGCCGCAGGTAGCGCGCGACCGACAGTCCTGTCGCACCGAGACCGACCACGAGGTCTTTAGTTGTTGTTGTCGCGGCGCTCATCGGATCTTCAGACTCGCGAGCCCGATCAAAACGAGAATGAACGTGATGATCCAGAATCGAACGATGACTTTGGGCTCCGCCCAGCCTTTCAGCTCGAAGTGATGGTGTAGCGGCGCCATGCGAAAAACCCGCTTACCCGTCATTTTGAACGAGGCGACCTGAATAATAACGGACAGAGTTTCCACGACGAAAACTCCGCCCATGATCGCAAGCACAATTTCCTGCCGTACGACGACGGCTACGACACCGAGTGCGGCGCCAAGCGATAGAGCGCCGATATCACCCATGAACACTTGTGCTGGATAAGTGTTGAACCAAAGAAAGCCCAACCCAGCTCCGGCCATCGCGGCACAAAACACCATGATCTCGCCGGTTCCTGCGACGTACGGTATACCGAGGTATTCAGAAAAATTCGTATTGCCTGTTACATAGGCGAACAGACCCAGCGCGCCGCCAACCAGTACGGTCGGCATGATCGCGAGTCCATCAAGGCCATCAGTAAGATTAACGGCGTTACTGAAGCCAACAATAAAAAAGTACGTCACAACGACCTGGAACATGCCAAGCGGGATCGAGAGATCCTTGAAATACGGGATCAACAATGAGGTTTGCACCTCATCGGTCGCCGTGACGTACAGAGCAATGGCGGCTATAAGAGCCACACTAGACTGCCAGAAAATCTTTTGTTTCGCGGAGATGCCGGCGGGATTCTGCAGAACGAGTTTTTTGTAGTCGTCCACATAACCGATGACGCCGAAGGACAGCGTGACGAAGAGCACGATCCACACATAGTGGTTCTCGAGGTCGGCCCACAACACGGTTGCCACGGAGATCGCCGTCAGAATCAGCGCGCCGCCCATCGTCGGCGTGCCTGCTTTGAGAAGGTGGGTCTCCGGACCATCATCACGTATCGGCTGGCCGAGCTGGTTGACGCTCAGGCTCTTGATCATTTTCGGCCCGACGATAAAGGAGATAATCAATGCCGTCAGCGCGCCGAGGATCGCCCGCATTGTGAGGTAACTGAATACGTTAAAACCGGATTCGTATTGAGCGAGGTATTCTGTGAGATATAGCAGCACTTAAGCCTCCTTTCTCACAGAGTCGGGGACACGCAACGCGTCAACGACGCGCTCCATACGCATCGACCGTGATCCTTTCACGAGAACGTTCGTCGAACTTCCAACGCTCGCAAGGTCGTCCAGCAACCTGTCTATATCTGAATACCAGCATGCGCCATCGCCGAAACCATCGACGCTTTCCTGAGCCAGGTCGCCAAGCGCGAACAAGCGGTTGATGCCGCTTGCCCGAGCTGACGCCCCAACCTCGCGATGCAGTTCCTTTGCACCGTCTCCGAGTTCTTTCATATCGCCGAGCACCAACCAGTTTTCACCGTCGAGGCTCGCCAGAAAATCGGCAGCCGCAACAACAGACAACGGATTGGCGTTGTAACTGTCATCAAACAATGTGCAGCCATTGACGCCGGCAAGTGGCTGCAGGCGCCCGTCAACCGGAGCGATACTCTGCAACGCATGGACGATCTGTTTCGCGTCAATATCAAGCGCCCAGGCCACGGCAGCTGCGGCGCAGGCATTGCGAACGTTGTGTAGCCCCACCAGCGGCAATGACACCGGCAGTGACACGTTCGGGAAATGCAATTCGAATTCTGAGCCTGTCGCGCTCGTTGTGATTTCGTCAGCGCGTACATCAGCCGAAGCAGAAAACCCAAAACTCAAGGTCTGTACGTCGTCTACCAAAGACGCCCAGTACTCGTAGTAATCGTCGTCGGCATTGAGGACGGCGAATTCGGGGCGATCGTCAACCTGCAGAAGTTCGCCTTTGGCGTGCGCGACGCCTTCGATACTTCCAAAGCCTTCCAGATGCGCGGCTCCGGCATTGGTAATTACGACCACGTCAGGGTTTGCGAGCGCGGCCAGATACGCAATCTCGCCCGCGTGATTCGCGCCCATTTCCAAGACCGCGAATTCATGCTCGTCACCGATACGAGCCAACATGAGTGGCATACCGATGTCGTTATTCAGGTTGCCTTGGGTCGCGAGTGTTGGTGCCACCGACTTCAGGCACGCCGCGATCAGTTCCTTAAGCGTTGTTTTGCCATTGCTTCCGGTGATTCCGACAACGCGAACCTTGTGCTGGTTTCGCCAGGCAGCGCCGAATCGGCCCAACGCCAGCTTGGCGTCGTCCACACTGATTTGGGCGATATCCTCTTCTACGATACTGCTGACCACTGCACCGACAGCTCCGTTGGCCTTCGCTGCGCCAACGTAATCGTGACCATCGAAATTTGGGCCTTGCAGCGCAAAGAAGATCTCACCGTTTCGGATCGAACGCGTATCGATACTGATGCCTTCGAACGGTTGGTCATCACCCTGCAGAACGCCGTTCATGCAATCTGCTGCAACAGCCAGAGAGTCGATCATGCGTCGCCCTCCTTCGATTTCGCGGCAGCGAAGGCCAAAGCGTAGTCCGAAAATGGACGACGCTTGCCGCCCACTTCCTGATAATCCTCATGTCCTTTTCCGGCGATGAGGACGACATCAGACGCGCCCGCATTCGCGACGGTCCAGGCAATCGCAGCCGCCCGGTCCTCAATGACGATCGCGGCATCGGCGTTCCTGAATCCAGCCAGTGTCTGGTCGATGATTTTTACCGGGTTTTCGCTGCGCGGATTGTCGCTTGTAACAACAACTTCGTCTGCGAGGCGTTCTGCAAGTTCCCCCATCAAAGGGCGCTTGCCCGCATCACGGTCGCCGCCGCAACCAAATACGCACCAAAGCTTGCCGCGACAATGTGGACGCAACGCCCGCAGCGCAGACTCAATCGCGTTCGGTGTGTGCGCATAATCAACGTAGATTGAACTGCCCGTTGCTGGCACGCGTTGCATGCGACCCGGCGGTGCATCGATCAGCTGCAAGACGTCACACGCCTGCTGCAGATCAACACCGGAAGTCAGCAGATAGGCGAGTACGATCGCCGCATTCGCGACATTAAAATCGCCGGGCAGCGGCAACGTGAACTTTCCGTCACCCCAGGAACTGGTAATCCTTATCTCGGAGCCCTGCTCATTGGCGACAACAGACCGAACGAAAACAAACGGCCGACCATTTGAAACTCGTTCAAACTTCGTCGATACGGTGATGACATTCTGACCACAGCGAGCGGCCAGCTCTGCGCCGAATTCAGAATCGAGATTGATAATGCGCTTTTCAACGGGATGCTCGAGAAACAGGCGTGCCTTGCTTTCGAAATAGCTGAGCATGTCGCCGTGATAATCGAGATGATCACGAGTGAGGTTGGTGAACAATGCCGCATCAAATTGCACGCCATCCACGCGCCGCTGCGACAGCGCGTGAGAAGAAACCTCAATCGCCGCATGACTCGCGCCGGCATCGGCAAAGTCTGCGAGGTGACTGTGTAACTCAACAGCCGCAGGCGTCGTCATCCCTTCGGCGACAAGCAGATCATCAATGCCGACACCGATGGTTCCCACGTAGCCACAGCGCTGATCGAGAAGATTCAGGCACTTCGCAATCATCCAGGCGACTGTTGTTTTGCCGTTGGTTCCGGTCACGCCGATCGTCTTGACCGAGCTCGATGGATAACCATAGAAACGGTTCGCGATCTCGCCGACGTGTATCACAAGATTCTCTATCGCGATTGTCGGGACGCCGATGTCATCCGGTGCGGCCGAGGTGCTTGAGTCCCAGGCTACGGCACTTACGCCTGCATCGCTTGCCTCACGAAGGAAGTCGAGACCATGACTATTGGCTCCCGCACATGCGAGAAACAGGAAGCCGCTATTTAATTTTCGGCTATCGCTGGATATTCCTGTCACCGGAATATCCGGCGCGTCGGCGAAGCCGTCGAGCAGTTCCGCTAACGTTGGGCTCGTTTGCATTTGTATCGCCGGCACGCTCATCGACTCGCGTTCCGGTCCGCCATCGCCTGCATGACGCTGCCGGGATCGCGGGCGGGCATTGCATCAGGCGGAATTGCCAACAACCGCAATGATTCGGACATGACATTTGCAAATACCGGGGCTGCCACGTCACTTCCGTAGTACAGCTCTCCACTGGGCTCGTCGATGACGACGACCGTGGCAAGACGAGGATTACTTGCTGGCGCAAGGCCCGCGAAGATCGAAATGTATTTGTCTTCTGAATAACCGCCTTTGGCAAATTTCCAGGCCGTACCGGTCTTGCCGGCGATACGGTAGCCATCCACGGACGCTTTGGTTCCGGTACCCCCTGGACGCACAACCTCTTCAAGCATGCGTCGCACAGCGATCGCGGTGTCATCCGATACTATGCGCTGGCCGCCAACCGCCTCTTCGATTGCGAAAAGCGAAATCGGTTGCATGATGCCGTCGTTGCCGATGGCCGAGTAGGCATGTGCCAACTGCAACGGTGTAACCGATACGCCGTATCCATAGGCAATCGTCGCCTGACTAATCGGACGCCAGTTGCTGTAGTGCGTCAGCATTCCGGCGGACTCGCCCGGAAAACCGCTGGTCGTCATTTCCCCGAGGCCGAACTCCGTCATCGTGCCCCACAGCTGATCTGGCTGCAGGGTCATTGCGACTTTAGTAACACCAACATTGCTCGAGCGCACAAGAATCGTCGTCAGACTGATGCGGCCCAGGTTACGACTGTCTTCTATCTTCTTTGCGCCGACGGTAACGTAGCCAGGCGCCGTGTCAACGGTACTGCCGGGGCGATACTGGCCACTCTCAAGCGCAGACGCGACGATCAGTGGCTTGATGCTTGAGCCGGGCTCGAAGATGTCTGTGATCGCACGGTTTCGATATCGCTCTGCGACAAACTGCGACCGATCGTTCGGGTTATAGGTTGGCTGATTCACCATCGCCAAAACCTCGCCGGTTTCGACATCGAGAATAACAACCGACCCTGATCGCGCGTTGTGCGTTTTAACCGCGGCTTTCAAGGTGCGATAGGCCAGATACTGCAAGCGCAAGTCGATGCTCGTTCGCAGATCCTTACCGTGGTGAGGTGGACGAATGCTTTCAACATTCTCGATCGATCTTCCGAGGCGGTCCTTTAATACCCGCTTGGCACCCGACTCACCTTCGAGCCAGTGGTTCATCGCGAGTTCGAGACCTTCCTGACCCTCGTCGTCAATATTGGTGAAACCCACCAGATGACCCGTCACCTCAGAGGCCGGGTAGTAGCGTCGATACTCACGCTGCACGTTGATGCCGGGTAGTTTCAGCGCCATGACCTCTTTCGCAGCACTCGGATTCAAGTGTCGCTTCAGATAGAGAAACTCTTTGTCCATGCTGCGCGTTATGCGACGCATCAACGTTTCCGACTTCAGGCCCAGCACCTTGGCTAAAGCGGGAACCTTGTCGATGGCGCTGGCGAATTCTTTTGGGTTTACCCAAATGCTGTCGACCGGCGTGCTGATCGCCAGCGGCTCGCCGTTTCTGTCGAAGATGGTGCCGCGATGCGCGGAGATTGACTCAGTGCGCAGATGGCGCGTATCGGCCTGCCGATTCAGGAAGTCTTTATCGAGAACCTGCAGATGAACCGCACGCGCAACCAGCGACGACGCGATCAGACCGAAGAACGCCATTACCAGCGTCACTCTGCCTACGAATCGTCGTGCAGTTTTTTGTTTTGTTTCTGCTCCGCGTGTCATGGCCGTTCAATTACGAAGATTTCCGTTGATTCCGGTCGCACGAGCGACAGGTCGTCTGTTGCAACCCGTTCTATTCGTGCATGTGTGGCCCAGGTACTTTGTTCGATTTGCAACTGGCCCCATTCGATATTCAGTTCGTCTCGCTCGTGCGTCAGGCTCTCAAGCTCCACGAATAATTTTCTCGACTCGTGTTTCGTATAGACAAGCGCCATCGAACTCAGGACGCAGACAAGTGCGAAAACGAACACGAGCAAGAACGGTTGTCGCGACTTGGCCGGCTGCATCAGGTGCGCTCCGCAATTCGCAAGCGCGCGCTGCGTGCACGCCGATTTATTTGTATTTCTTCATCTGTTGCCACAACGACCTTTCCAATCGTCGCGAGCTTCGGCCGCAACTCTTCCGGCATTGTCGGCATGCCGCGGTATTGTTCAGGCTCGCTCGAGGCGTTCCGAATGAACCGCTTCACCATGCGGTCCTCCAAAGAATGAAAGCTGATCACGCAAAGCCGGCCGCCCTTTTTCAACACACCGACGGACTGATTGAGCACCGCTTCCAGTTGCTCAAGTTCCTCGTTAACTGCGATTCGAATCGCCTGAAACGTCTTTGTCGCTGGGTGTTTCTTCTGCGCACGCACCTTCGCAGGAACCGCTGCCGCGACGATCGCCGCGAGCTGTCCTGTGGAGACAATCGGTGATTGCACGCGCGCGTCGCAAATTGCACGAGCAATTCGCGTTGCATGAGTTTCCTCACCAAATTTTCGTAAAACTCCAATCAAGTCTTTTTGTTCCACAGTCGCAAGCCAATCGCTCGCGGACGTGCCTGAATCCGGGTCCATTCGCATATCGAGTGGGCCGTCACGGAGGAAACTGAAGCCTCTACTGGCTTCATCCAATTGCGGTGAGGAAACGCCCAGGTCGAACAGGAGTCCGTCGACTTCGCCACCAAGACCTTTTTCACCAATGATCGATTCAAGTTGCGCAATGTCACTCCTGATCAATTCGAATCGCGGATCATCAGTCAGGGAAGTCGGCGCTGAAGCGATTGCGTCCGGGTCACGATCGATTCCGATCAGTCGTCCGTCCGAGTTAAGTTGCTTCAGGATTTCCCCGCTGTGCCCACCGCGACCGAATGTTCCATCGACGTAGCAGCCGTCTTTTTTTATATCCAGCCCATCCAGGACCGGTCCCAACAGCACCGGCACATGCTCGTTGCTGCTCATGAGGTGCCGGGCAACCTAAAAAGAGATCGATTCGAGGTCGGCCGGCATATCGCCGTCATCCTCATCGTTAAGCCACGCGTCGCGCTTCTCGTTCCAGGTTGCTTCATCCCATAATTCAAATTTGTTTCCCTGCCCGATCAGCATTCCCTGCTTCTCAAGGCTGGCGAATTCCCGTAGCTCTTTGGAGACGAGAATTCGACCGTTTGCATCCATGTCGACTTCGGTCGCATAACCGACCATGATTCGCACTATTCGACGTGCGACCTTGTTCATGCTGGGCAGGCGCACCAACTTGCGTTCGAGCTCTTCCCAGTCCGATAGCGGGTACACGAGGAGGCAGTGGTCCTTGTCCACAGTCACAATCAGCTGGCCATCACAACGCGCAGACAACCGCTCCCGATACCGGGTCGGTATTGCCATACGCCCTTTGGCGTCCAGTGATACTTTGGTAGCCCCTCTAAACACGATAATTTGGACGTGCCTGGAATCGCTCTTCTGGCGCGATATCCGGGCTGGGTGCCCAATTCCTCCCACATTTTTCCACCTTTCAACACTATAGGGATGGCCCTCTGAGTGGTCAACAACGCTGCATAATTAATTGTTGTTGTACAGGGACTTAGGGGCGATTCAGTGGCCCAAATAGGGCGAAAAGTGGCAGAGTTCGCGCTAATAAAATCAGGTGCTTATGAGTACTTCCTCGATAAGCCCTCAATTTCGGGTCGTAAAACGGCGACATCAGCTTGCTTCAGGGAAAAGCGCAGCCGTTTGCGCACGCGCCGGTCAGCCGAAAGGATATGCGGCAAAGTTTATTATAACTTGTTGTTTTTAAAGGAAATAATAGGTGAGAAAACCGGAGCCGGCAATAAGCCGGGTTCTGTCGAGAACAATCATTCATCTGGGATAGCTGTCACCAGCTACCTCAAGCAACCTACCCGAGAGTCCGTTCGGGACCGACGGTGCGAGCCTAAGCTCGCGCACTCTCCTATTTGGTCTTGCTCCGGGCGGGGTTTACCGTGCCGCGAGCTGTTACCAGTCGCGCGGTGCGCTCTTACCGCACCTTTTCACCCTTACCAACCAAGGTTGGCGGTATATTTTCTGTGGCACTTTCCATGGGCTCACGCCCCCCAGGCGTTACCTGGCGCCCTGTCCGAAGGAGCCCGGACTTTCCTCTGCAG
>CAZMRZ010000032.1:0-4360 GCA_964568835.1 uncultured Woeseiaceae bacterium
GTGGGCACGGTATGTGTCTATCTTCTGCTCGGCGTTATCTGGGCACTGAGCTATTCGATGCTGGAATTGGCGGCGCCGGGTTCATTTGCCGGGTTTGATGCATGGAGCGATGGCGGCTGGGACAGCGAGTGGCTGTATTTCAGCTTCGTCACAATGACGACATTGGGTTACGGCGACGTTTTACCCGTCTCGGCAACAGCCAGGGCGATGGCGTACATGCAAGCGGTCTTTGGTCAATTCTATGTCGCCATACTCGTCGCTGGTCTTGTCAGCGCTTATATCTCCGGACGTCAAAGCCCGGGTAACAATCAAGAATGATCACGGTTGGAAGGATCTCCTGGCGATCGCCGTGGCTTCGCGCCGGCGCCCTGTGTCTCTTGCTGAGCGCCTGCGATAGCGAGGAAGCCCCTGCTCCGCCGTCCACGAGCGCGTCACCGACTTATATTGGCAATGCAGCGTGTGAAACCTGCCATGAGGAGCAATTCTCGGACTGGAGCGATTCGCAGCATTTCCTCGCGATGCAGACGGCGACCGAGGAGTCCGTTGTTGGCGATTTCAATAACACCAACTTCAAGTACGCCGGGATCGACTACAGTTTCTTCACGCGTAATGGCACCTATTTCGCTCGCGCGGACGGCAGCGACGGCGAGCTGCAAGAATTCGAAATCTCGCACACCTTCGGAATCGAGCCGTTACAACAATATCTGATCAGCTTTCCAGACGGTCGACGACAGGCACTCAACGTTGCCTGGGATTCACGACCTGCCGATGCTGGAGGGCAGCGCTGGTTCCACCTGTATCCGGATGAAGAGATTACTCACGGCGACGAGCTGCACTGGACCGGGCGCAATTTTAACTGGAACTACATGTGCGCAGACTGTCACTCGACGAACCTCGAGAAGCACTACGAACCAACGAGCAAAACGTATGACACGACCTGGGCCGAGATCAGTGTTGGCTGCGAGGCCTGCCACGGCCCAGGCTCGGCCCACGTCGTCGCCGCTCAAAGCGGCAAAGAAAAAAACTCCGGCCTGTCGACGACGCTTGCCACACAGAAGGCCGAACTCGACACCTGCGCGCGCTGTCACTCGCGACGTGGCGTCATCGCCGAGGGCTTCGAGCCTGGCAGTGAATTTCTCGATCACTACCGACTCTCGCTACTCGATGAAGGTCTCTACCACCCGGACGGGCAGATCCTCGATGAGGTCTATGTTTACGGCTCGTTCCTGCAGAGCAAGATGTACCAGCGCGGCGTACGTTGCACAGACTGCCACAATCCACACAATGCGGAGCTGCGTGCGTCGGGGAATGAAATTTGCACACGCTGTCATCAGTCCGCACCACCGAACGACTTCCCAACACTGAAGACGGCAGTCTATGACTCACCCGAGCACCATTTTCACGAGCCTAATTCCGCTGGCGCTCAATGCGTCAACTGCCACATGGCGTCGAAGAATTACATGGTCGTCGATCCACGGCGCGACCACAGTTTCCGTATCCCGCGCCCCGATCTGACTGAGACGCTGGGTGTGCCAAATGCCTGTAATGGCTGTCACGACGACAAAACAGCCGACTGGGCGTTGGCGGAGATCCGAAAACGGTATCCGGCCCCCCGGCCTGAGCACTATGGCGAGGCGATCGCCGCGGGGCGCGCACGAGATGCCGATGCGTCGCACGAACTCGCAATGCTGGCCGCTGATTACACGAAGCCTGCCATCGTGCGTGGCACGGCCCTTTCGTTGGTGAACGTGTACGACGGTGCAGCGTCCATCGAGGCGCTCGTAGCCGGGCTCAACGACGAAGCGCCGCTGGTGCGTCTCGGCAGTCTCGCCGGCATCAGAAATCTGGATGTCGAACGTCGCTGGGAACTCGCACAACATTTGCTGGATGATCCGCTGCTCGCGATACGAATTGAGGCCGCCGTCAACCTTGCACCGATGTCCGAATTGTCACTGCGGCAGTCAGACATGGATCGGCTGCAGTCCGCGGTTCAGGAATACATTGCAGCACAAATGCTCAACGCCGACCGGCCTGAGGCAATGACTAACCTCGGTGGCATCTACGCCCAGATCGGCGACATTCAGAGTGCCGAGGTGGCTTTTCAACAGGCGCTTGGCCTGGACCCCGATTGGCTGCCCGCGCTCGTCAATCTTGCCGACTTCTATCGCACTAACGGCCGCGAGGAAGATGCCAACCCGCTGCTGCAACGAGCAATATCCGTCGCCCCGGACAATGGGGATGTGCGCTATGCCTACGGCCTGGCGCTGGTGCGACAGGGCCGTCCGGACGAAGCGGCAAACGCGCTGCAGGAGGCGACAAGACTGAGTCCCGAGAACCCTCAGTACGCGTATGTTCACGGTATCGCGTTAAATTCAACAGGACGGTCTGATGAAGCCATCACCGCGCTTGAAGCAGGCCATGAGCGATTTCCGGACAACGCCGACATACTGTTTGCGCTGGCAACGATCGAACGCGATCGGGGCAATATGGACCAGGCCCTGAAGCAGGCAAGAACGCTACTTCAATTGCGACCGGGCGACTCGGGCGTGCAGGCGTTGGTGGAACAATTGCAGCCGGCTGTCAGTAAATAGGTATTTCACGCTGTGACACAGTGATATCGCGCCATTTGCCGATTTGGTATCATTCGCAATTAACTATTGCGGAGGTCTAAAGTGGCCCACGTAGTCGACACCAGCGTTATCGATTCACACCTCGCTAACCTCAACGAAATGAAGGGTTTCGGCGGCGCGGCGCTCACGAGCGGCCTGTCCGACGACACGATCCAGGATTTCCTCGAAAATGGCTATAGCGAACTGTCAGCTGCCATCGAGAAGGCCTATGCGAGCTTTCTGGACTACCAGAAGACTCACGCCGATTTTCTTGCCCTGAGTGAAGCCGAGCAGATCGATCAGGCTCACGGTGGTTTGACGAACTTCTACGCAGAGGATGCCGTTAATCCCTACGTTGCAGCTGGCGCGTCCGGGCCGTGGATTGTGAGCCTTAAGGGTGCGGTTATTTACGACTGTGGTGGCTACGGTATGCTCGGCCTCGGCCATGCACCGCAGGAAATTCTCGATGCAATGAACCAACCGCACGTCATGGCCAATATCATGACCGCAAACATTAGCCAGGTTGAATTCATTGACCGACTGAAACGTGAGATTGGCCATACAAGAAAAGGTGGAATGCCCTACGCGAGCTTTCTTTGCCTCAACAGCGGCTCAGAAGCGAATTCTTTGGCGTCTCGCCTCGTCGATGTCAATACACGCAACCTGACCGATCCCGGTGCCCGATTCGCTGGCAATAAGATTCGCGGTTTGACGTTGGCCGGGAGTTTTCACGGTCGCACCGACCGCCCCGCCCGATTCTCCGATTCCTGCGCGAAAACCTATCGAAAACTGCTCGCGTCTTACCGTGACGATGACTACCTGATCACGGTCGAGCCCAACAACGTCGATGAATTGGAAAGTGTTTTTGCCGATGCCAAAAAGAACGGTGAATTCATCGAGGCGTTCTTCATGGAGCCCGTGATGGGCGAAGGCAATCCTGGAATGCCGATTGAGCCGGCCTTCTACGCCAGAGCACGCGAACTCACCAAAGAATACGGCACCGCGTTCATCGTCGATTCGATTCAGGCCGGACTGCGCGTCCAAGGCGTGCTATCCATCGTCGATTATCCCGGCTTCCGGGAGCTCGATGCGCCGGACATGGAGTCCTACTCCAAGGCATTGAATGCCGGACAGTATCCGCTCTCTGTCCTTGCGATATCCGAATCGACCGCGGCAATGTACAGCAGCGGACTCTACGGCAACACGATGACATCAAATCCACGTGCGCTGGACGTTGCAGTTGCCGTGCTTGATTCGTTCACTGAAGAACGCCGTGAAAATATCCGTGTACGTGGCAAGCAGCTGGTCGAAGGGCTCGCCGGACTAACAAGCGAAACGGACGGCGGCGTAACCAGCGCACAGGGCACAGGCTTGTTGGCAAGCTGCGCCCTCGCACGTCGCTACAAAACCTACGGTGCTAACAGCACCGAGGATTACTTGAGGCGGCATGGACTCGGCGTCATTCACGGCGGCGAGCGGTCGCTGCGATATACGCCCGTTTTTGATGTCACCGCGAAGGAAATCGACTTGATCATTTCATTGACAAAAGACGCGTTAATGAATGGGCCAACCGCTGACTAAGACGCTCTTTAAGAGTCGTGTAGCTTCATTTCGATCAGGCTTTTCCGGAAACCGTATTTCTCATACGCCCGGATAGCCGGTTCGTTGTCGGTGTAAACATCGAGATAATAGTCAGCGAGACCCCGGCTTCGTGCCCACTCGATAAGCGTTGTCATGATGGTCTGGATGAT
>CAZMRZ010000032.1:4460-15024 GCA_964568835.1 uncultured Woeseiaceae bacterium
CGAGACCCCGGCTTCGTGCCCACTCGATAAGCGTTGTCATGATGGTCTGGATGATGCCCTGACCGCGGTACTCCGGTTCCACATACATGAGCCCCAGATAGGCGTGACGTTCGTGATCCACGTAATCGAGAGAGCGTTTGATCGTCGCGTGGCCCATCCCAACCGCTCGTCCATTGTGCTCGGCCACCAACACCAGTGACTCATCGCTGGCGAGCAGCGCTGCAATATCGTAGTAGTGAACTGTCCCCGATTTCAGGGTGTCATTAAACGGCCGCTCCGCCGTGATGATACCTTGCTCGAAGGCCAGTAATGTCGCCAGGTCTGCGGCTTCCGCTGGCCGGAACGTAAGCTCAGTCACTGCGGTTTTCCTCCTGAATCGCTCAATACTCGACGATACGTCTTTTTTTCGATTTTGTGCGCCAATTACGGGGAATACCCGGTTTTTGCCCCCATGATTTGCAATCAAGCATCGAAAGAGCCACAAAATCATGTTGTTACCCGATTCCGTTTATCGCCGTATTCCGCTCATCTGGATGATCATGGGCGTACTGTTTTTTGTCCTCGCCTTTACGGCAGGATCGGATCTGCGACTGGTTGGGGTTTACCTGCTAGTTAGCTTTGTCAGTATTGGCCGCTCTTTATGGCTTTTCTCTGCGCGCAACAGCATCACCAAACACAGTGAAGTCGTCGTGCTGACCGAAACGCAGAAAATGGAACGCAGAACCCCGTAACTCGATGATTGGCAATCGGCTATTTTGAGAGCACCAACAGATTGCCGCCAAGTACGAGACTGAAGCCTGCCATGAAGGTGGCGTCCAGAACCAAACCTTCGAAAATCATGGATAAAACCAGGGCAACAACGGGAAACATGACCGACGTGTAACCCGCCCGATGCGCTCCGATACGCCCCAGCAGGGTCAAATACGCCCAAAAAGCGATGACCGACCCAAAAACAGTTAAGTACATCAACGAAACGACATAGCCGACCGACGTATCAAAGGTGAAATCGTGCCCTAGAAGTATTGCGAACAAACCCGTCAGAAGTGCCCCGTAAAGCATGCTCCACGCGTTGGATTGCATGACAGGGAGCTTGTCCTTTTGTGCGGCCTGAGACGCCATATTGCCGAATGACGCCATGAGCGCACCCAGCAACGCGAGAAGCGAACCGAACAGCACGCCATCCGACATTGAAACCTCAGTGACCTGCGGTCCAAACAAGACGATGATCCCGGCGATCCCCAGTGCAGCACCGAGATAAATGCGCCCGGCCACCTTCGTACCGAACAAGAGACGCGCGTTGAGAATATTCATCCACAGCATCGATGAGAACGCGATCGCGGCTAATGCCGACGTAATATGGATCTGGGCCCGGTACGCCAGAATGTAATTCAGGCAGAACATCAGCAAGCCCATCAGGGCGAACCAGTAGTGAGACTTTCGATTAAATACTAACGATAAGCCTTTGATCTTACACCATAAAAATAGAATGCCCGCGGACAGAAAAAAGCGATAGGCGACGGAGACCTCGGGTTCGACGACGCCGAGTTGGAACTCGATCGCAAACCAGGTCGAGCCCCAGATCAGAACGGCGATAAGGTAAAGGAGCGTGTTGTTCAATATTCGGGGCTTATGTGACCGATCCGCGCGAAGAGTCCGCAGCATAACTGGATAATGTCCTGATGCAACAGATCCTGCTCGTCCTCCCAGCGGTAGTATCGGTCCTTTTTTGGGCCGCCTACCACTATCATAAAGACCGGCACTTGCCAGAGCCGACGATAAACCTGTTGATCTGTTTCGGGCTCGGTCTGGCGGCCGTTGCGATAGCCAAAGTCATGTACATGGGACTCGAACCGCTGGGCCTTCGTTTCGATGCTGTCGCCCTCGCGGCAGAGACCCCTCTTGGCCTGCTCGCCTATGCCTTGCTGGCAATAGGTCCAATCGAGGAACTGGCCAAGCTGCTGCCGTTTGTCATCGTTGTATTGCGATTCAAGGCTTTTGATGAGCCTCTGGATGGCATCATCTACGCGTCGTTCATTGCTCTTGGCTACGCCGTCGCGGAGAACTTTCTCTATCTGGAATACCTGACCGCGCTCGAATCAGCGGCACGCGGTTTCGCAGGCCCGGTGGTCCATATTCTGTTCGCGTCGATTTGGGCGCACAGGATTACGCAAGCCAAGCTCAGTCATAAACCGATCGGGCTGGCGTTAACGTCGGGATTCCTGGTCGCCGCGCTTCTGCACGGGCTCTATGATTCTCTGGAGTTGCTTAAACCGATTTTCGCGCTGCCCATAGCAGCAACCCTGATCATTGCGATCTGGATTTGGCGTTTGATCCTGCTACGCCGCTTGCACCACGATGCCGTTAATAAATCGGCTCGTTCTTAGCCTCGGTTATAGGGATTATTGTTGTCGGCCTCGATTGATGGATCTTCAAGCGACAGACCTCCTAAATCATCCGAGTCCTTAATGAGTTGCGAGCATCGCTTCTGAATGTCCGCAAGTTTCAGGGAAACATTCGATTGGGAGAGTGGCGTGTCGTCGTAATCCTGGTTCATTTATCGGTCCGCTGGTTGCCTGTCTCTATTTGGAGACAGCTTATATGTCGCAGTATAGAGACAGCACGGCGGCCAAAGTGTGAACTGGATCACATAATTTTTTCGCCAAAACCGGTTTTTGGAAGCTTATGTAAGATCGCTCATTCTAAACCCACAAAAAAAGACCGCTCCCAAAGAAACGGCCCGCTTTTCGGTCTCTTCAGACCGTCTTACTAAAACTCAAGGTTTTAGTTTTTCGTATATCGCGACCAAGATTATTGTTACAGAACCAGCAGCGTAGAGGCTACCCAGGCTGCCCATGACGTTGGAGATGTGCTCACCAACCGCTGGAATAGCACCCAGACCGCCACCAATTCCCACGGCAGCCGATAGTGCAATCGCAGCAATCAGAACACGTTGACGATCCTCTGCAGCAACAAACCAACCGGCTACCGCACCCAGTACCGCGATAATCAAACCAGCCTCAGGAAGGCCACTCCAAAGTCCCGCGACAACCGCGACCAGCACAGCAACTAGCTGAATGATTTTTCCTACACCCATGAGATTCCCCTTTACGTTTTTATAGTTATAAGGTTTTTATTATTGTCTGCCGCGTTATTTCGCGGTCGGAGACAGTCTAGCAGCATTTGGGGACATGCATTTTTCCGTTAATAATTAATTCGATACAACTGAGAGTTAATGTCTATTCGATGTATAAATTGACCATTGTTGTTAATATTTCAACATCGCCGAGCCCCAGGTGAAGCCAGCCCCGAAGGCCGCAAACATCACGGTGTCCCCGCGTTTGATCCTTCCATCCTTTACCGCTTGATCAAACGCGAGCGGTATCGAGGCCCCTGACGTGTTGGCATGCTCATCAACAGTAGCGATAACCCGCTCCATCGGCATGCCCAGTTTCCTGGCAGCCGCTTTGATAATCCGCATGTTGGCCTGATGCGGAACGAACCAGTCGATATCGCCCAGATCGCCATCAAGATCGGCGACGGTCTCTCTGGCTATATTGTCGAAGGTCGCAACGGCCCGCTTGAATACAGCATTGCCGTTCATTTCGATGAATGCCTTACCGGCTTGCAGCTTGTCGTACCCGACCGAAACGCCGCATGGGACTTGTAAGAGATCCTCATACTCACCGTCCGCATGGATGTGAGTCGCGAGAATGCCCGGCTCATCACTCGCCTGAAGCACGACGCAACCTGCGCCGTCACCAAACAGTATCGCGGTACCGCGGTCTTCCCAGTTTGTAATCCGGGACAGAGTTTCCGCGCCAATAACGAGCGCTGTCTTTGCCCCACCCGTCTTAATGTATCGATTCGCCAGGTCCAGACCGTAAATAAAGCCACTGCAGGCCGCATTGACGTCCAGCGCTGCTGATCCCTTCACGCCAAGCTGCCGTTGAATGATGCAGGCCGTCGACGGAAATACCTTGTCAGGGGTGCAAGTCCCTACGACGATGAGATCGATGTCTTCGGGACCAACGCCCGCGTCCGCCATCGCACGTCGCGCCGCTTCAAGGCCGATTGATGACGTTGTCTCGTTGTCCGCAGCAATATGACGTCGCTTAATGCCGGTGCGTTCCCGAATCCACTCATCCGATGTATCCATGGACTTTTCGAGATCTTTGTTCGACACGACTTTTTCGGGCAAACAGCTCCCGATTCCGGCAATTCGGGCATAGGTCATGATTTTTCCTTCATAAAGGCTGCAATCTCTCTCAGCGTTGGGTAGTCAAAAAGGTCGCTGATATCCAGCTTGCCCGGATGAACCTCGTCGATCGCCAGGACAATCTCGGTCAACGTCAATGAACTGACCCCAACCTCAAACAAGTTGTCGTCTGGTCCGATTTTTCGGTCCTTCGAAAACTCTCGGCAGATCTTCTCGAGCTCCGCAATGAGCGGGTCTTCATCGGCTTGCTCTTCGCAAGGTTCGGCGGGCTGTAGTTCGCCAAGAGCATCGTCAAACTCACCGTCGGAATAGGCCTGCAAGAGCTTCGCACGCTGCACTTTGCCGCTGGTGGTTTTGGGTATGCGGGAAACCGGTATTACTCGATCGACCTCAAGGCCTGTTTGCTCTCCGATCAAATCACGAACCGGGTCAACCAATGGCCTGAAATTATCCACTGACTGGCGATGCAGTATGAACACCAGGAGTTCTTCGGTCTGGCCACCTTTCGGCGTTGCGCCGGCGACGACGACCTTATTGAGATCAAGCCCATCCAGATCAGCGACGATTTCTTCAATGTCGTGCGGATAATAATTCTGGCCGTTCACAATGATGATGTCTTTCAGACGTCCGGTGATGACGAGTTCATCGTCCGCGAAAACACCGCAGTCACCGGTCCGCAGCCAGCCGTCCGCCGTAAACAACTCGGCCGTCGCTGACTCATCATCATAGATGCGTTCAGTGACACTATCGCCGTGCAGCTGAATGTTGCCCACGATTCCGTTATCCATTACCAGATCGTCATCATCTGTGATTCGAATACTCACGTCACGAATCGCGGCACCCACCTTCAGGAAGCTGACTGCATCGTCGTCGTCAGCGGCAACCGTGCGGTAGTGATCACCCACGCGCAGACTGTGTCGATCAACGGTAATCCGGTCCATCTCGGACCCGATCGCCGGAAAGGAGACGCCCACCGTTGCCTCAGCGAGGCCGTACACCGGAAACATTGAGCTTCGTGCCAGGCCGTGCGGCGCCAAAGCGGCCAGGAACTCCTCGCACAGATCCCAGGAGATGGGTTCGGCCCCGTTCAGGATAAGTTTGACGGAGCTGAGGTCGATGCCATCCATACCCTTTCGTGCAAACAATTTAAGAAAGTGCTTGTAGCCGAAATTCGGGGAGCACAGTTGAGTCGCCCGTAGTTCACTCGCCTTGCTCATCCACAACAATGGCCGACGCACAAAAACGTTGGTGTCCATCACGGCGTGATTCATGCCGGCCGCCAGCACGCTCAGGTGATACCCGATAAGACCCATGTCATGGGTCAAGGGCATCCAACTCAGCGATTGGTCGTCCGCGTTCCAGCCGGCACCTTCGACGATTGCACGTATGTTTACGCAAACGTTTCGGTGCGTGAGCACCACGCCTTTTGGGTCGCTTGTCGAGCCTGAGGAATATTGAATGAAAGCCGTGTCGTCCGGTGTTGTTGGATGGACAACCCCCGCTTCACCGGCGACAACATCGCTCATCAACACGGTCTTATTCTCGAGGATGTCGCGTATATCGCCGAGCTCACGCTGAGATGCGAACTCCAGCAGTCGTTCCAGTAAATCCTGCTCGGTGAACAGAGTCGCGTGATTCAGTTGAGACAGGATTCGAAAGAGTTTCAGCCGATGTTCGTCACTGATTCCGACGGCGACGGGAACCGGTACTATGCCGCCCAGAACGGCGGCCCAGAAAGCGATAACAAAACTCTCATTGGACTTGCTGAAGATAATCAGTTCATCGCCGGGACGTATACCCTTCGCCTGCAGCGAACCCAGCAGCTCAATGGCACGCTCCCACAAAACCGGGAACGGGACGACTGATTCGTCTTTTTCGCCATCGATAAATCGAATCTCGCGGTCCTTGCTGCGAACGTCCGCGAGCAAGTCCGTTAACGTGTTGTATAGCTCCATCAGTCTTCTAGCGTTCCGTCGGTTTCATGAATATATCTTCGCTCGACCGCAAATTAATGCCGAGCTCAAGTTCGGGTTCTTTGCTGTCAACGCGTTCCATTCGAAAACGTGGCAACAGCAGTCCAATATGCACTTTCATTTCCAGAAATGAAAAGTACTCGCCCAGACAGCGGCGCGGTCCCAGCGAGAATGGGAAAAACGGCCGGTCTTTCTTCGGCTTGTCCGTTGGGGCAAAGCGGTCCGGATCAAAACGCTCCGGATCAGGCCAATAGCGCTCCGTCCGATGCAGTACAAACGGTGACAGGTAAATATCGGTGTCGGGCGGAACGTCGAAATCATCAAGCTCATCCAGTTCGTGCGAACGGCGAGTGAACAGCCAGACGGGTGGATACAATCTCAGCGCCTCTTCAAGGACTTGCTGCGTGTATTGCATATTTGCCAAAGCATCGGCATTCAACGCAGAGACGTTTGGGAGGTGCTCTGCCGCTTCCGCAATCACCTTGGTCTGAACGCCTTCATCTTTGGCTAGCAGGTACCAGACCCAGTTCAAGGTATTTGCGGACGTCTCAAATCCCGCCACGATCAGAGTCATTAACTCGTCCAGGAGCTCTGCATCCGAAAATGCATTCCCGTCCTTGTCGGTGGCCTCCAGATACATCGACAGAAAATCGAATTCGTCCGAGCCCTTTCCCGCTCGCCGATCTTCGATGATGCTCAACAACAAACTCCGCAAGTGGCGCACTTTCATTACAACGCTTAGATCGCGGGTAGAGTCGCGACTCAGAAAGGCGAAGGGGTTATCCCCTCCAGTCATGATTCGCGTTTCGTAGTCGCGGCTGAAGATACTGATCAAAATCAGTTCAAGCGCGAAGTCGGATGTCTCGGATGTGATATTGCAGAGCTCGCCCTTCACCGCAAGGTCCGCCCAATGGACCGCACGCCGATCACTGCATTCCACCATGACTTTCATCAGGCGGTGGACGTTCTGGCGGCTAAAGGCCGGCTGAATCATACGGCGTGACCGGCGCCAAACGTCTCCGTCACTCACAATAAGACCGTTACCGAGCAACATCTTTACGCGTTCGAAGCCAGGCCCTTTGTGGTACTTACTGTGACGCCTCGTCAGGATACGGCGCACTTCACTTGCGTCATTCACAAAATACGCGAGCCGACCGTTGGGCTTGGTCATACTCACCATATCGCCGTATTCACCCTGTATTTGCTGCAGCATTGCCAGGGTCTCGGGATCAATACCGAGGGCAACGGCGTCACTTGGGCCGGGTGGTTTTCTGAAGTTTCGCTCGACGGACGTCATGAGGAAGTGGAATCGGCGGTATCGTATTGAAAAAGCAGGCGCAATATTACATTGACCGGCCAAGATTCGATACTGCAAACTCAGGTGCGGTCGCGCCCCTGGCTCGCCCGCAAGAGTAATATCTCCCCTTTTACGACAGGCCAGATTTTGAGCAATCCTCCCGGCAAAGACTTCAATTCGATCGAATCGCGTCGCAGCAGTTCATCACAGCGGAAAATGAGCGCGGCCCGACGGCTCTACTATTTCATTGGCTTGCCGGTATTGCGTGGCCTTTTTCGCTTATTGGCATCGACCTACAGGATGGAGGGCGCAGCCGGCGCGAAATACATCGAACCGTTTATCGACGGCGAGCAGAAATGCGCGCCCTGCTACTGGCACCAGCATCAGGTGCTGGGTTGGACACTCATTCGATCCTGGGTTCGACGCGGATTCAAGACCTGCTTTCTTGTTTCAGGGTCCGTCGATGGCGACGTTCCCGCGCGTATCGCTCGCGCCTGGGGGGCTGAGGTTATACGCGGGTCGGCCAACCAAAGCGGCGCGCTGGCCCTGCGCGACATGCAGGGCATGATCAAGATCGGGTATTCAATCGTTACGACCGCCGACGGACCACGAGGCCCCAAATACGAATTCAAAATGGGCGCCATCCTCATGGCCAGAATAGCCGGTGTGCCGGTCATTCCGATCGCCTGCGCTGCCGATCGAGCCTGGTATCTCAATCGCTGGGATAACTTTATGATTCCAAAGCCTTTTGCGCGAGTCGCCCTGGCCATTGGCGAACCCTACCCTATACCCTCCGACGCCCCACTGGACGGTCTGGAGCCCCATCGACGGCACGTTCAGGAAGCAGTCATGTCCCTTATGCGAGACTGTGAAGCCGTCTTAGACGGCTCTCAGGAGGCCTGAGCATGAGCTTGGTTCGATCTTTTTTGCTTGTTAGCACACTGCTGTTGGCTTTGCCGGCGATGGCCGCGACGTCGCTGACGCCGCATACGGCCGTATACCGAGTCAAAATCAAGATCGTATCGGGGCAACTCAACACAGAATTACGCAGCACGAATGACGGGTATGTCGCGAATCACGTCATCAAACCCACTGGCATAGCACGATGGATCACCCGTGGAACGATGGATGTAACGTCCGAATTCATCAACACCGCTGACGGTGTGCTGCCGATCGAGTATAAATCGGTCGATACCATTCGAGATGACCCGAAGATCGACCTGGCGTTTGACTGGGACAAGAACGAAGCGACAGGCACGGTCGATGGTGATGCGGTCACTCTGCCGCTGGACGGCATTACCTACGACAGTGTCTCTATCCAATACGCGCTTATGCAGGATTTGCTCAACGGTGGCGTTGCTGATCAATACAGTTTGTTTGATTTTGATAAGACCGGGCTCGTTAATGCGACAAACATTGGCACGAAACAGGTATCGACAAAGGCGGGAAAGTTCACGGCGACCGGAATCCAACATCAGAAAGAAGGCTCTTCCCGAATCACGACGCTATGGTGTGTTGAGGAACTCGGCTATCTGCCGGTGATTATCGAGCAGCATCGAAAAGGCAAACTGAATTTTCGTGCGTCGCTCGTGCAGTACACGCCCAAAGTTGAAACTAGCCCAGAATAATGGACAGCTGAAGCGCCAACAGCATGACGGCCGTCACCAGGCCAGCCCCGAGCAGACTCGCGCCCCAGCGCATCAACGCCGTGCGATGCGCTATTCCAGCGACCACCGGCGCCGCAGGTAAAACGGCCATGCAGGCGACCGGATAGACAACGATAGCTAATCTTGGATAGCGATACGCCCAGGTCTTGAGTTCGCGGTGCGATGCCATCTCGCAGACAAGATCGTCCATTGGGCCAAGTCGGATGGCAGCGTGACGCCTCGCTTTCTTGCTGGTAGCGCCCTCATCCACCGCCGCGTCGACCAGATCGTCGTAATGGTCACGTAATTCGTTAACCGTGCGATGGGCATGACGGGGCGCAATACCGCGCTTCAGTAGTTTCGTTGCCAGATCATTGAAATCGGGCTCACGCATTTGAGCCCCCGATCAGCGCTGTCGCGACCCCACCCTGAATTCGACGCCAGTCGCTGTGAAGCTTATCCAGACGATCCCGGCCTTTCTTGGTCACGGAATAGTAGACGCGTGTTCTACCGCCAACGGCCTTGCGTTTCGATTTCAGGGAGCCGTTACGTTCCAGGCCATGCAATACCGGGTATATGACGCCCTCTCCGAGCGAGATCGCCTCGTCGGTGACTTGTTTGACGGCGCGTACGAGCTCGTAGCCGTACATGTCCTGCTCGTTGAGCAGTCTCAATAGCAGCAATTCCGGGACGCCACTCATGAATGGAGGGTTGCTCTGTGCCATCAGGAAAACATACCTCGAACTAAAAGGTATTACAAGCTTACTTTGCAGTTCTAGGTATGTATCATACCTATAAGTTCAAGGTATCTAACCGAATACGAGTGATTTGCCAGAAACCCCGGGCGGCGGCTCCGAAGAACGCCTTTCCTTCCCGCCAGGCTGACCGAAAAGTCGCCGCCCACTTTATCGAATATCTTGTCGCTCGAATCGTTGTTGCTCGACAAAATTTTCCCGCTCGCCTTTGCTGATTCGAATGTCGCGTACCAATTCAATTCCTTCCCGCTCCAAAGACCATGCCTCCGATAAGGTCGTACCGGAATTATCCAGGGTTTCGACCACGAACGAATCGCCCTCCCATCCCGACACCCGACGCGCCTCGATAGGGCCTATCTCAACCATCCGGTTCTCGCCAAACGTAAATTCCTCAACAACAGATCGGTCGTAACTAATAAAAAGACCGTACGCGGTCTGGGTAAGCTTCAGGTTCGATCCGTATTGCAGGAATACGTGTGCGGAAACGTCGCCGCTGGATCGCTTTCGTCGAGCACGTTTCGTCTTCTTTAGATCGATCGGCTCTTCACGAATACCGTCTGCATTTTCCATCCGGCGACTCGGCCCGCCGTCAACCAGATGCCAAAAACCGCTGAGATCCACTCCGACCGGGACCGCAGCACTCTTGGATATAAGGACTGGCGGTGAGCTGCAGGCAG
>CAZMRZ010000032.1:15124-30976 GCA_964568835.1 uncultured Woeseiaceae bacterium
CCGACCGGGACCGCAGCACTCTTGGATATAAGGACTGGCGGTGAGCTGCAGGCAGCCAGAAGCAGCAGGGCCAGCACGCCAAGGCCTCGGGAAAAACGTGTAAATTGTGAGTTCATAGGTCAACCGGTAGCGGTAGAATGCGTTGCTATAGTAACGCGATAACTATGGAGATTTTAAGCATGCGTACGTTACAGAGGATTTTATTGGTATCCAGCCTGAGCCTGTTGGCGCCGCTAGCGGCTTCGGCGCAGTCTGTCAGTGATGTTCAGGATCTGAGCCCTGAAGATCGGCGAGCCTATATGGAGAGCATGTCAGAGGATGAACGGAACGCTATGCGAGAGCAGCGGCGTAGCGAGTACGAAAACCTGTCGGACGAAGAAAAACAGGTGATACGTGAAAAGCGTGCCGCAATGCATGGCGATCGAGGTAAGGGACGCGATCGTGAGGCGATGCGTGAACGCTGGGAATCCATGTCAGAGGAAGAGCGCGCGGCGGCACGAGAAAAACGTAAGGCCAAAGGCGAAGAACGCAAAGCCCGTTGGGACGCGATGAGCGATGAAGAAAAGGCGGCAGCCCGCGAAAAACATGGCCAACGAAAGGGCAAGCATAAGGGCGCTGGACAACAGGACAAGCAGCCAGAGTCCTAGACCCATGCGCGACTAGAACCCGCATCTAGAGTAACGAGGCCAGCGTCTTTTCGAAGGCGTTGGCCTTTTTCGTTCGAAGATGCGCAAGACCCAGCCAATCAGCAAGCGAACGTAGTTCAACGGCAAGCGCCGCGGCAGTACGCTCATTGTCGGCGCCATCTTCAAGGTGCGCATTTTGAATCCTCAATATCGATGCCTTGCGGTCTGCTTTCAGATCCACTCGTGCCACGATGTCGTCACCAACACGAAATGGCAGGACGTAATAACCCCACCGGCGCTTGGCCGCTGGAACGTAGATCTCAATACGATAATCAAAATCGAACAAGCGCTTTGCTCTGGGTCGAAACCAGACGACGGGATCAAACGGCGACAGCAATGAGGCACCCGGGATCTGTCGCGGCGACGTTGCCCCGGCCGACAAGTACGCCGTCTCTGTCCAGCCCTCTACACGTACCTCGCTTAAAGCCCCCTCTTCAACTAACTCCTGAAGTCGGGGCAGTGAGTCTCGCGTCGTCATGCGGTAATAGTCTGCGATATCCCTCGCCGTGGCGATACCCAGAGACTTAGCGCCCTTTCTAAGCAGCTCACGCTCCGCATCCTCTTTGCGAACAGATGTTGAGCGAAACCCATCGTCGAGAACTCGTTCGGGCAGGTCATAGACTCGCTGAAAGTTTTTAAGCCGGCGGCGCACAGCCAGGTCTCCCCTGCCAAAGTGACATTCAAGCGCCGACCTGGGTACCGAGCGATGCCAATCGCCAGGGATTCGCTTCGGACCTTTTACGGGCGGCAGGTCACTCGATGTGACCGCCCCCTGGGTTCGTACAAGCTCAAGAACTTCTTCCAGATACGCTTTCGAATTTCGCATCTTGTTTAACGCGCTGCTTTTCCATGGTTGATGCGCCTCTCGACGGTGTGCGAGCAACGGCCAGTCATGGCAGGACACGATGGACGCTTCGTGAGCCCACTGTTCGATATGCTCACCGGATTCGTAAAGATAATTCTCGAACCGCGCTCGATCGTAGGCGCCGAGTCGCGACCAGATCATGAAGAAGTGCGCCGGAATCAAAACGTTTACGAAGTCGAGTTGCAGAACCCCGATGGCGGCCAGTGCACGACGAAAATGTCGAACATCCGTTGCCGCTTTTGGACGCGCACGATCAAACCCTTGTGCCGCCAACGCTATGCGGCGAGCTTCGCCGGCCGTGATACCGACTCTTCGATTCATAGGACCCTAGTCGTCATCGACGATGGCGTCTGCCTCAATCTCGACAAGCATGCCATCGCCGATGAGGCGCGATACTTCGACCATCGATGTCGCCGGCAGGACATCCGCGAATGCTTCCTGATGTGCCTTCGCGATCTCCTCCCAACGTGAAATATCGGTGACGAACATTCGCGTGCGCACGACGTCTTCGAGTGAGGCACCGGCCTCGCCTAGCGCGTCCGAGATAATCTCGATACATCTTTTGGCTTGCAGATAAGCGTCATCAGGACCGACCAGTTCTCCATCGGCATCGACCGGAGCACAACCGGACACCGCTATATGCGGTCCCACGCGGACGGCGCGGCAGTAGCCGGCCAGCGGCTCCCATTTCGTTCCGGTTCGAACTAGCTTTTTCTTAGCCACAAGACTGACCCCAATGTATAGGCAGTGAATACAAGTCCGACTGTCGGCGTCAACGCGATGAGCGACCCACCCATTGCGTAAAGACCGATAGGGAAAACGACAATTAATCTCAACAATTCGAATCGCGCGGCGTACGGTCGATCTTCATTCAGCAGACCCAGCGTATACAGAATCGACCAAAGCAACAGACAAGGCGCGAGAACTGCTCTAGGACCCAGGTTTGCGAAAACACCGGCGATGAATAACGCCAGCGCGATAACCACCAGGAATTGTGCAATGACGTACTGGCGACGGGCGCTGGATATTTGTGGATCGAATTTCTGAAATTTTTCCAGATCGACCGCTTCTTTTGGAAACGCCGCCGCAACGTCGGCGGGCCGCCAACCGGTTCGACGAAACCAGACGCCGATCTTGTCCTGCCAACGGCGCGCATGACGGGCGTCGAATAGCAGGTAGTTATAGACCTGCAAATTGGCCCAGAACGGGTTCCAGTTGGCTAGTGGCTTGCGAATACCGAATATCACTGGATCGTCATCGGATTCTTCGGCGAAGGTTCCAAACAAGCGGTCCCAGAGAATGAAAATCCCGCCGTAGTTCTTATCAATGTAGCGCTCGTTCTGGGCGTGGTGAACGCGGTGGTTTGAAGGCGTAACAAGGATGCGGTCCATTACGCCGAGACGATCAATGTGCCGCGTATGAACCCAGAACTGATAGATCAGGTTCGCAGCCCCTACGGTAACGACTACGTCGGTCGGAAACCCGATGACGAATAGGGGGACGTAGAAGATCCAGCTGAATAAAAAGCTACTGCTGGTCTGCCGCAGCGCGGTAGACAGGTTGTACTCTTCGCTTTGATGATGCACAGCATGCGCGGCCCAGAGAATTGAAATCTCATGGCCCAGGCGATGATTCCAGTAATAGCAAAAATCCCAAAGCACAGCGGCAAGCACCCAGAGCAGCACCCCATTTAGTGACGCGTCGAACCAGCCTCTGTCCATCTCGAAAAGCGCGAAATTGCCCAGCACGACACCCCAGATGGCGTACTGAATTATCCGGGTGAAATACTTGGTCGATTCACTCAGGATGCCGGCACTGATACTGTTGATCGCATCGTTGCTGCGGTAGTATCCGGTGCCCCGCCACCGATCGATAGCAAACTCAACAACCAGTGAGAGCAAAAAGAACGGCGCGGCCATGGCGATCAAATTCATGGCTGTATGTTAACCTGAACCCGGGCCTGTGATGATCAATAAAAACGAGATAACACTACTGCGGGAAGCACTCGACACGCTCGAGGCGGGCTTCACCGACTTACCCGAATTCACACCCGGCCTCGATGCGGCGGCGGTCAGCGACGTCCTCAGCGAGGTCGCCGAACGCATGCAGGACAACTACCCCTATTTCCATCCGCAGTACGCGGGGCAGATGTTGAAACCGCCCCACCCGATCGCGCGAATTGCCTATGCGATGTCGCTCTGGATCAACCCCAACAACCACGCACTGGACGGCGGCCGTGCGAGCTCGGCGATGGAGAAAGAATGCATCGTTGAATTGGCGGCAATGTTTGGCTGGCAAGATCCACTCGGCCACCTGACCGGTGGTGGCACGATGGCAAATCTTGAGGCTTTGTGGGTGGCTGGCCGCGTTCAGCCCGGTAAACGCATCATTGGCTCCGGGCAGGCGCATTACACTCACAGCCGCATCAGCGAAGTCCTGGGCATCCCGTATTCGCCGGTTGCGGTTAGCAACGACGGACGCATGGATGTTGAAGCCATCGAACGCCTCTTACAGGCAGGCGATGTGGGCACTATTGTTGTCACGATGGGTAATACCGGGCTCGGCGCTGTCGATCCACTATCGGATATTTTGGCCCTTCGCGATCATTACGATTTTCGAATTCATGCCGACGCGGCCTACGGCGGCTATTTCCGATTGGCCAGCAATCTGGGTAGCCACACTCGACAGGCCTTTGTCGATTTAGTCGAAGTCGACTCCATCGTCATTGACCCACATAAGCACGGCCTGCAGCCCTACGGTTGCGGCTGCGTTCTGTTCAAAGATCCCGCGGTGGGCAAATTCTACAAACACGACTCGCCGTTTACTTACTTTAGCTCGAACGATCTGCACCTCGGTGAAATTTCTCTGGAGTGCTCGCGACCGGGCGCTTCAGCGGTTGCACTGTGGGCGACGCAACGATTGTTGCCGCTGCACGAGGGGGGTGCATTTGCGGCCGATCTCGACAGCTCCCTCTCCGCTGCCCGAGACCTGCATTCGAGGCTTATCACCAGCGACTATTTCGTTCCTTTGATGCCACCGGAACTGGATATCATCGTTTACGCCGTCAAGGCAACGACCACCACAGAGTCCAGCCAGCGGGCACGCAAATTGTTCGAACAGGCAGCTGGTCAGGGCCTGCATCTCGCGCTTATGGAGTTACCGATGTCACTGGCCGGACATTGGTTGCAAGACATCGCCACCGATTCGGATTCGATTACGTGCCTGCGATCGGTCTTGATGAAGCCCGAGCATACGGACTGGTTAGACAGAATATTCGACCTGCTCGAGGACTGCGCGCGCTCTGACTAACTGCTCTGCAGCTGCATTAACATTCGTACGCACATAACGCCGATATAAAAACAGGCGAAGCCGCCGATCAATGTCCCAACAAAATACGAAAACGAATAGAAGATTTCGTTTTTCTGCAACATCGTATTTATCTCCAGGACCATTGACGACAGGGTCGTAAAGCTGCCGCAGAATCCGACGGCGAATAGCAGTCGGTACTGGTCAGGGATGATGCCCGCGTCGTTAAACCATGCAGTGCTGGTAATCAGCTGCGCGATAATACCCATGAGCAAGCAGCCCAGCAGATTCGCAGCGATCGTGCCCCAGGGGAACTCGACGTCTCGCTGAAGGTAAACATTAAGTCCAAATCTCGCCATCGCACCTACTGCGCCGCCGACGGCGACGAAGACGTAGGAGTACAGGACGATACGCATCAGGACGCGTTCAGCGAGGCGAGCGCATCGATATATTCGCGTTCAATCTTAAGAACAACATCACGCGCCGGGAGAATCTCATCGATGTTTCCGACGCCTTGTCCGGCACCCCAAATATCCTTCCAGGCTTTGGCATCGGATTTAGCGGCGTCAGCAAAGTCCATGTCTGCCTTGGAGCCCTCAGGAAGGTTCTCGGGATCCATCCCTGCGTTTGCGATACTGCCTTTGAGATAGCTGCCGTGAATGCCGGTAAACAAAGACGAATAGACAATATCGGACGCGCCGCTCTCCACGATCATCTCTTTGTATTCCGGCACTGCGTTAGCTTCGTCAGTAGCGATAAATCGCGTTCCGCTGTACGCAAGATCGGCACCCATCGCTCTGGCCGCAAGCACGTCGTTGCCGCTCGTGATACAACCGGACAGAATGATTGCGCCATCGTATTCTTTGCGTATTTCCTTTACCAAAGCGAACGGACTCAATGGACCAGCATGTCCACCGGCACCGACGCATACTGCAATGATACCGTCGACACCCTGCTCAATTGCTTTTCGTGCGTGACGCAAACTGATGACGTCATGAAAAACGAGGCCACCGTAGGAATGCACCGCTGCAACAACATCTTCAGGCGGCCGTAAGCTCGTAATGATGATGGGGACCTGGTGTTCAACACAGGTCTCGACGTCTTCACGCAAACGGCTGTTGCTTGCATGCACAATCTGATTGACGGCAAACGGAGCAACAGGATCGCCGGGATTGTCTTCTGAGTACTCACCGAGCTCGTCCTTGATTCGCTTTAGCCATTCGCCGAGCATCGACTGAGGTCGAGCATTGAGCGCCGGAAACGAACCGACAATACCTGCCTGACACTGAGCGATAACCAGCTCGGGGCCGGATACAATAAACATCGGCGCACCGATAAGGGGAACTCGAAGCCTGCCTTCGAGCGCTTTTGGAAGAGCCATTGTTATCCTATTTCGAATCCATAAAACTTGCTTCGCAATCCGCGACAACAACGCCATCAGAAACACGTCGTGCTTCGCCCTTCAAAACGATCAATCGGCCTCTTTCTTTCTCGATCCAGCCTTTCAAGGCGATCGTTTCACCGACGAACAGTGGTTGACGATATCGTATCTCGCATTTTGCCGTGTGTGCTTTTCGACCCTGGCGAAACAGCACGTTCGCCGTTACATCGTCGAGCGCCGAATAGACGATGCCACCATGAATGGTGTCATTCCAGCCAACGTGATTTTCCGTACCCGTAAATTCGCCAGTACAAGTATCACCATCAACCGTAAATTCTATTTTGAGTCCGATCGGGTTTTCTGTCCCGCAGGCGAAACACATATTCGCCTCTTCGACTGGATCGACCATTACTCGCTCCGTGACTAGGGCAGTTCCTGATCGATGACCAAGTCGATGGTTTGACCGCCCGAGGGGCTCGTTTTCAATGATCCGGACCAGTCGCCGGATTTCGCTGCCGGACCGCCGGAGAGCGACACGCGTGCAACGATTTCGATTTCGGAAAACGCTGACAGCAAGCGGCCGGCCACCATAGAGTTCTTATCGCTGAGTTTCACGGTCGTTGGAAGTTCGGAAACGCGGAGTGGAGTAACCGCTATCGGTGGCGATGGCTGTGCCGGATCGCGAGCGATAACAAAAACCCTGGCGTCCGATGGCGATGCCGCCCTGGCTCCCTCTGACAATGACAGATTGATGGACACTATCGAATCGTCTGCCTGCGGCTCCGGTAACGGCTCCGGGCTTGGCGGAGGCTGTCCTCGCCATTCATTGATCTTGCGCTGCAACAGCTCCTGAATCTCGGGCGGTGCATCCTGATTCAAGAGCATCTCCCAGCGATCGGCAGCCAGTGCGGTATTTCCACTTCGCGCAGCTGCGCCACCGCCGTAAAACAGGGCGTTTGCATTGCCGGGCTCCAGCGCCAGCGCGTTTTCAAACAAACTCTCCGCCCGCTCTGATATTTCTCCGTCCTGTTCTCCCAATAAAGCAATCGCGAGCGCTACCAGGCTTTGAGCATTTTTCCCCTGCTCCAACTCAATCGCGGTTTCAAAAGCCGCGATGGCATCGTCATACTGCTCAATTGACTGATACGAACGACCCAGCAATAGCCAGCCATTAACGTCCTCCGGATTTTCCTTCAGCCGTTCGGCCAGCGCCACGACCATCTCTTCGGCCGCGGCTGTGGTCCCGGCACCGGATGGAACGTTCGGTTCACCAATGTAGTGATACAGCGCCGCTGATAATCCGACAGTAATAACGATTACGGTCGCCAGAATTGGCGTGAGGCGACCTGAACTCTTCCACAAGGGACGAACAACGAATGCCAGCGCTACGAGGCTGAGAAGGCCCAGCGTGATCCACAGTGTCATTGCTTTTGTCCGTCGTCATTGATGGGCATCGTCATGCGATGACGAACCACTCGGAAAATCGCGAAGCCACCGAATAGAACCAGCAGAAACGGTGCGACCCATAGGACCATTGTCTTGCCCGAAAAACGCGGGCGGTAAAGAACAAAATCACCGTAGCGAGTGACCAGAAAATCCGTAATCTCCGCGTCGGTCTTGCCCTCGCCCATCAGTCGCCGAATTTCGCGACGCAAATCAGCAGCAATGAACGCATTGGAATCTTTGATTGTCTGGTTCTGGCACGTTACGCAACGTACCTCGGATATCAGGCGCTCATACCGCGCTTGCATCTCCGGATCCTCAAAAGCCTGCTCGCTATCGATGGCAGACGCAGAAAAAGCCACCAGCGAGACCGCCAGTAGCGCAAGAATACGATTCATCATTTCGTCAACTCCGCAATGCGCGGCACAAACTCCTGGTTCCACATGGCGCGGCTAAGCGGCCCCGTAAAACGGTAGACAACGTGCCCTTCGTCATTCAACAAGAAAGTTTCGGGAGCGCCATAGGCGCCCCAGTCAATGCCGACGCGACCATCGACGTCGAATCCCGACGCCACGTACGGGTCACCCAACTGCCCAAGCCATTGCAATGCATCTTCCCGGTTATCACGCCAGTTAATGGCGTAAATCGGGACGGTATTCTCGCGAGAGAGCTGCATCAAAAACGGGTGTTCTGCACGACAACCAGCACACCATGTTGCCCAGATATTGACGAGCGATACCTGGCCCCGCAGATCGGCGGTCGAGACGTTTTTGTCTGCGTCTCGCAAGGTCGGCAAATTGAACTCGGGCGCAGGCTTGCCGATGTACTGTGACGGCAACACCGAGGGATCACTTCGCAGACCCAGAATCATGATGGGAATCAGAATCAGCGCGGCGATCAGCGGCAAAAAGTAGCGATTCATTGTGCACCTTTGCGATATCGACGGTCCGTCACGGCTATCAAGCCGCCCAGAGCCATGATGAAAGCGCCAAGCCAGATAAACCGGATCATGGGTTTGTATTGAATACGAACACTCCAGGCGCCCTCACCGAGTTGGTCCCCTAACGCAACAAACAAGTCCTTGTTCCAGGTGGGATGAATTCCGGCTTCCGTCATCCAGCTCTTCTGCACCTGATACTGGCGTTTTTGAGGACGTACATTGGCAACAAAGTCACCATCGTCACGAATCTCAACGAGGCCCTCAATGGCCATGTAATTGGGCCCCTCTACTTGTCGTATATCGCGCAATTCAAATTCGAAACCGGCAACGTCGAGCGTCTCACCAACGCGCATCGCCCGGTCCGACTCAACGCCGAAGGCTGAGGTGATCGTAACGCCAATAACAAAAAAGCCCATGCCCATATGCGCAACTGACATACCCAGGGCAGAGCGTGTTATCGCAGCTGTGCCATCTTTGCGACGCCACGAACGAACCGGTTGGATGAGCGATGTCACAACGATCCAGAACGCTGCTGCACATCCAACAACCAGCAACAAACTCACGCGTCCGTAAAACATCAACGGTAAAACAACGCCGACCAAAATCGACGCGATCGCCGGGATTCTGAGCAATCTGATCCAGGGCTCTTTGCTCTGCTTCCGCCACGCCGTATGCATACCGAGGCCGAGCAAAACGATCAGCGGAACCATCGGAATCATGAAGGCTACTTCAAACCACGGCGGCCCGATAGAAATCTTGCCGCCGTTCAACATCTCAACAATGAGAGGCGCTAAAGTTCCCAGCAGCACCAGCGTCGCTGCCACAATGAGCAGCACGTTGTTGAGTAGCAAAAATGTTTCGCGGGACAAGGGGCTGAAGCCGGCCGTCGAATCCAGCGACGGTGCCCGCCAGGCATAAAGCGCAAGTGCACCCAGCACGACGATGGCGAGGAACGCCAGGATAAAGAAGCCGCGCGTCGGGTCCGTCGCGAAAGCATGCACGGAAACGATAATGCCTGAGCGCACCAGGAACGTACCCAGCAGACTGAGCGAGAATGTCGTAATGGCCAGCAGCAATGTCCAGCTCGTAAAGAGACCTCTGCGTTCCGTGACCGCTAACGAGTGGATCAGTGCCGTGCCAACCAGCCACGGCATGAACGATGCGTTTTCGACCGGATCCCAGAACCACCAACCGCCCCAACCGAGCTCGTAGTAAGCCCACCAGCTACCCAGTGCAATACCGACAGTCAGAAACAGCCACGCGACGGTTGTCCAGGGACGCGTCCAGCGCGCCCAGTTCTGATCAAGCTCGCCGCTGATCATCGCCGCAATGGCGAAAGCGAAAGCCACGGAAAAGCCCACGTATCCGACGTATAGCAACGGCGGATGAATCGCGAGCCCCGGATCCTGCAACAGAGGATTCAGATCGGCACCATCAATGGCCGCAGGAATCAGTCGTTCGAACGGGTTCGACGTCAGCAAGGCGAATAGCAGGAAACCCACCGACAGCAATCCCAGAACGCCGATAACACGAGCGATCAGTTTTGGCGGGATGCCGGAATTGAATTGAGCAACGGCGGCCGTCCATATCGCGAGGATGAGTATCCACATCAGAAGCGAGCCTTCATGGGCACTCCAGACTGCAGACACCTTGTACTGTGTTGGCAAAGCCAGCTGTGAGTGGTTCGCCACATAAAGAACCGAGAAATCGCTGTTGACGAATGCCCAGATAAGACACCCAAAGGATACGGCGACAAAGAACAGCTGCCCAAACGCGGCGGAACGCGCCACCGACATCAGAGCCGCATCGTCACGCTGCGCACCTATCAGTGGCAATACGCCCTGACACAGCGCCAACGCGAGCGCCAGAATCAGCGCGAAATGACCAATCTCTGGAATCATCCGGGACTACACTCCGTGCCGACTTCTTGTAGCGGCGCCATCTGTGCGTCAACGTGTTTCGCCAACGATTCCGCAACTTCAGGTGCCATGTAATTCTCATCGTGCTTCGCGAGTATTTTGTCCGCGACGAAAATGCTGTTAGCGCCCATTCTTCCGTGCGCTACAACACCTTGGCCCTCACGGAACAAGTCCGGCAAAACACCGGTGTACGTGACGCCAAGCTCGCATCTCATGTCGGTCACTCGAAAACTCATATCCAGAGATCCGTCCTCGCGCTCAACACTTCCGTCGACAACGAGCCCGCCAATCCGAAAGTTCCTTTCATTCGGATACTCTCCAGCGACCACATCCGAAATCTCAACGAAAAACATCATGTTCTCGTCGAAGGCGCGCAGCGTCAGTCCCGCTGCAATCGCAACGCCGATAACGGCCAGCCCCACGGCCAGCATCCGTTGTTGTCTTGGTTTCATTGACGTTCCTCTAGCGCCTTTATCTGCACTTCAATATTTCGATAAATCTGTTTGTGACGTGCTCTCGAACGCCAATCGCTTAATACCATCACAATAAGGGTGAGGCCGAAGCAGCTCCATACGTAAGCGCCGTAATTACCCATCGCTAATGCGTCCATTATCGGCCTCCCTCAGGTGCCAGAATCATCTCTCGTACCCACCGCGTTCTGCGTTCCCGGAATAGCACTTCGGTTCTTACACGACGCGCCAACAACGCGCCGAACACGAATGTGAAGCCGAATATCATCGCGAGTAAGGGATACAACATATCGGCATCCATACCAGGGCCACCTTTCTTGAATAATGTCTGCCCTTGATGTAGCGAACTCCACCAGACCACCGAGTAATGGACGATAACGACGTTGACTACGCCAACCAGCGCGAGCACGGCACTGGCCTTGTCCGCTTTAGCCGTGTCATCAATCGATGATCGCAGCGCTATGTAGCCGAAATAAAGAAACAGCAGGATTAATTCAGACGTCAGGCGGGGGTCACCCCACTCCCACCAGGTTCCCCACATCGGGCGCCCCCAGATTGAGCCGGTCAGCAAGGCGAGGAACGTAAACGCAGCACCCAGAGGCGCGGCGGCTGCAGCAACGGCGTGCGCCAGCTTCATTCGCCAAATAAGTCCTATTCCGCCACCGACGGCCATGAATACATACGCCAGCATCGAAAGATACGCCGAGGGCACGTGAACATAGATGATGCGAAACGCATCCCCTTGCTGATAGTCAGGAGACGCGACAAACAAGCCCGCGTAAGTGCCGTAGGCGATCAACAGGATTCCGGGGATCGCTAACCAGGGTATGAGCGTCGCGGCCAAGCGATAAAAATGCGGCGGTGACGTCAGCTGATGAAAAAATTTCCACATAAGTTCTTTCTACTCGTTGCTAATTCGTAATGCAGCGGCCGTTGCATACGGCGCCAGTGATACAGCAGCGACAACGTAGGCGGCTAGTGCCCAGATCCCGGTCGCATAAACGTCGTTTCCAGCAGCCAGCGATACAGTGTTCGCACCGAGCAAAAGCACCGGCATCGCGAGCGGCAAGATCAGGAGGCTAAGCAAGGCGGTCCCTCGATGCAAGCCGACTGTCAAAGCCGCACCAATGGAACCCAGCAAGCTAAGACAAATTGTACCCAACAAGAGGGTCAACATTAGTACTCCGACAATCTCACTCGGCATTCTGTAGGTCATCGCCAACAGCGGCGAAATCAACACCAGGGGCAGCCCGCTGATTATCCAGTGCGCGAATGTCTTCCCCAACACCAAAACGGGCAGAGGCTGCGGACTGACCAGCAATTGGTCGAGGCTGCCGTCCTCGTGATCGGACATAAACAGCGAATTCAATGAGAGCAAGGTCGCCAATAACGCGGCAACCCAAAGTACCCCGGGGCCACTGAATATCAGTTGCTCGGGGCTGGGCCCCACGGCGAGCGGAAACAAGGTACAAACCATAGCGAAGAAGAACAGCGGAGTGAGTATGTCACCAGGACGTTTCCAGGCGAGTAATAGTTCCCTGCGCGTAATCGCCACCAATCCCGTGAATATCCCGGGTTGTTGTGGGTTTTCGGTCATCATCAGAGTTGCACCCGTATGATCGGCGCGGTGATATCGATGTCCTGGTGTGCGGCCATGACGCACATGCCACCGGCAGCAAGATGCTCTTCAGTAATTTCCAAGACGAGCTTTCGACCCTCGCGATCAAGATTGGTAAACGGTTCGTCCATCAGCCAGAGCGGGACATCCGCCATGAGCATTCGCGCCAATGCAACGCGTCGTTGCTGACCCGCGGAAAGCGATCGTAATGGCAGGCGCTTCAAGCGCGAGATACCGAGTCGCTCGTAAACCACGTCTACATCCAGATTACCTTGCGGTCTAAGCGACCCTTCAAAGCGGAGATTCTCAACCAGGGTTAGATCACCCTTGAGACCTGTGCGATGCGCCAGCCAGACGAGCGAGCCATGAAACTCTTGTCGCCGGCGACTCACGTCGACTCCGTCCCATAAGATTTCGCCCGTTTCGAGCGTCAACATGCCCGCGATCGCGCGCATCAGACTGGTCTTGCCGCTCCCATTTCGACCCTCGAGCAACAGCAGCTCGCCGCTATTTAGCGCAAACTCCAGTCCCTGAAAAAGGCAGCTCTCACCACGAATTAAAGTGAGGTCATTGGCCGATAGCTTTGCAGTCAATACCTTACGCTCTGTCGCAGTTAGCAGACGGTTGAAAATTCATACTAAAACATCCCTGTTTTTCATAGCTTTACGTTGGCTAATTAAAGTCAATTCAAAAAATACTCTGTGTGCGTTTGACAAATAAGGACTTACTGAATTCCGGTTTACAAGAACCAGAGCCGAACCGTAGACTGACTGGCCCGGTCATAAATTCATATAAGAAAAGACCGAAACACGACAATACCACTTTAACGCGACTTAATTGTCTGCGGGTTATCACTTATGGATTTAGGCGCAGCTGGCCTTTCAGAGCAACCATTTCCAACCCACGGGAAACCGCTGGCAGTATTGTCGTATGCCTCAAAAGAGGCTGCCCTTGAAGTCCTGAAAGAAACACGTGAGCACCGAACCGGACTGTCACTGCTGCAAGGCCCAACGCTCTCGGGCAAATCAACACTGATCCGCACCTTCGTAGATTCGCTGGATGAAGATTGCTCGGTCGCCGTCATCGATGGCAAAGGGCTAAACACAACAAACCTCCTCATTTCCGTCCTCAGGCAGTTCGGCTATTCCCTGGACCTGAGCTCGGCGAACGAGTTACTCGGCCTCGTGCGGATATTTGCTTTGCAGCAGGCCGCATCACATGAGGCGCCGTTGCTGATAATCGAAAATGCGCATGAGCTCAATCCCAGTGCGCTTCGGGCGTTGTGCGAGCTTGCTGAGCTTCGCGTACGGCAGTCCAGTGCATTGAAGATGGTGTTAGTCAGTGATCGTTCGCTGCAGTCGATAATGACCGCGCCGGCTATGGCAGCGATAGCGAAAAGAGTCGTTCACAATTTCCACCTCCGGCCGATGAATCGAGAGGAAACGCGACAATATCTCCACGATAAGCTTCGAGCGGCCGGCAGCGACTATCCCGCATTTGTTTTTCCGGATGAAGTTTGTCGAGATATCTGGCTGGCATCGGCTGGCTGGCCAGGCATCGCCGACCGCGTCGCCCTGCTCGCACTGGCGCAGACCGACACTCTGCCCGTCGCCATCGCGAACATTGAACACCCCACTCTGCCATCGGGGACCTGGACCGATGATGGCAATGACGACCTTGAGCTTGATCCAATAATTCCACCAGAGCCACCACGCTTGATCGTGACGAATAACGGCAGCGTGATGCAAGATCTGCAAATGGATAATGCCAGAGCATTGATTGGGCGCTCCGACCACAATGACATTTCGATCAACAGTCGTTTCGTCAGTCGCCATCACACGCTGTTGGTTCGCCACGATACCGCAACGTTTCTCATGGATCTGAATAGCACCAATGGCACCTTCGTGAATTCGAAGCGCGTTTCAAATCACGTATTGATTCACGAGGATGTCATCACGGTCGGTCATCATCGAATCAAGTTTCATGACCCTTGCGCTACGACACGTGGTGAGCTTGACGGCATTGAGTTTGCCGATACTGCGATCATGAAAACGCTTGAGGACATGCGCAACTTACTCGCGCAGGAAAACACAGCGCTCATGCCTGCCGCGACGGAAGACCTTCCGACGATACAAACCTGAGTTCGGTCAGGCGAAAAAGTCTTTCTTGAAATGCTTCCTGCACATGGAGATGTAGCGGTCATTCCCGCCGATCTCTACCTGTGATCCTTCAGTGACCGCATTGCCGTCACCATCGAGCCGCAAGACCATCGTCGCCTTGCTGCCGCAATGGCAAATCGCCTTCAGCTCTTTGAGGTTGTCTGACCAGGCCAGCAGATATTTGCTGCCTTCAAATGGCTCACCCTGAAAATCTGTTCTAAGACCATACGCGAGCACCGGTATGTTCAACTTGTCCGTCACGTCACTAAGCTGGAATACCTGATCTCGTGTGAGGAACTGCGCCTCGTCGATCAGGACGCAATGCAACGGCTCTTTGGCGATGCATTGTTCAGCAAGCGCAAACAGGTCGTCGTCTCGCTGAAAGACCGTCGCCTCCGCAGTAATACCAATGCGTGATGTCACCTTCCCCGCACCGTAGCGATCATCGAGTAACGGCGCCAGGACGAGCGTATTCATACCGCGCTCTTTGTAGTTGTAGCTCGATTGCAGTAGCGCAGTGGACTTGCCCGCGTTCATCGAAGAGTAATAGAAATAGAGTTTGGCCATCGGCATATTGTGGCATCGCTTGAACGACGATGCATTATTGATGTGAGGAGCCTAGCCGATGTGACGGGTCTAGCGCGCGAGCGTCAGCAGCTTCCCGAGGGTCCGACGATAACCACTCCGCCCTGAACTTTCATGACGGCAGCTCGAGCACTCATTCGTGAGCGAATGTCGATCAGAAATCACCTGGGGCACCGGCGTCACCTTTCCACGGCGCAAGCAGCAACTGCAGATCACGAGATTGCTCAGGCGATTCAACAGACGGTAGTCCACATTGTCTTTTGTCACTGAAGCCATTTCGGGCCTCCGGTTGCTGTTTGGCAGAAATCGAAGACCCGTTTTGGCACTACTGAGAGGCATTGACCAGCGAACGCGAGGATTAAGGCCAGAATTGTTAACCAGTCGTGGTTTTGAGTGTGATCTGGACACGGAAAGAGATTCTGTTAAATGGTGCCCGGGGCGGGACTTGAACCCGCACACTCTTTCGAATAACGGATTTTA
>CAZMRZ010000033.1:0-2612 GCA_964568835.1 uncultured Woeseiaceae bacterium
CGTCGACTTTGTCTTTGTCGACCTCGAAAACGAGTTCATCGTGCACCTGCATGATCATCCTCGCACCGGGGCGTTCGTCCTGCAGCCACTGGTGAACCGAAATCATCGCCTTCTTGATAATGTCGGCGGCCGTGCCTTGCATCGGTGCGTTGATCGCAGTGCGCTCAGCGTATTGACGGCGATTCGCGTTGCGGGCGTTGATTTCGGGTAAGTACAGGCGCCGGCCGAATACCGTTTCGACATAGCCGTTGGCGCTGGCAGTCTCCCGAATGCTGTCCATGTAGTTTTTGACCCCGGGATAGCGATCGAAATACAGGTTCACGTATTCCTGCGCCTCGCCGCGACCAATACCGAGTTGCTTCGCCAGGCCGAACGCCGACATGCCGTACATCAGGCCAAAATTGATCGCCTTGGCCGAACGACGTTGGTCATCGGTCACTTCATCCGGGGCCACTTCGAAGACTTCGGCCGCGGTCGCACGATGCACGTCTTGATCGTCGGCGAAGGCTTTTACCAAACCGGGGTCCTGAGACAGATGCGCCATGATGCGCAGCTCGATCTGCGAATAGTCCGCCGCGAGCAAGACCTGGCCCTCCGGCGCTATGAAAGCCTGACGAATGCGGCGGCCCTCCGGCGTGCGTATCGGAATATTCTGCAGATTCGGGTCTGTCGACGACAATCGTCCGGTTGCCGCAACAGCCTGATGGTATGAGGTGTGAATGCGCCCCGTGCTCTCGGCGATCTGCAACGGCAGTTTGTCGGTATAAGTGCTCTTGAGCTTGCTGACGCTCCGGTAGTCGATAATTACAGCAGGCAATTCATAGTCACTGGCCAATTCGACCAGTACGTCTTCGGCCGTTGATGGCTGTCCCTTTGGTGTCTTCCGAATAATGGGCAGACCGAGGTTTTCGAAAAGTATTTGCTGCAATTGCTTCGGCGAGCCGAGATTGAACGGTCCGCCAGCCAGCTCATGCGCTTTGGCCTCCAGCCCGATCATTTTCTTGGCCAGCTCACCGCTTTGCGTGTTGAGCATCTTTCGATCGACCAATACGCCGGTCTCTTCCATCTCAAGCAGGATCGGCACCAGCGGTTGTTCGATATCGGTGTAGACGCTCCTGAGCGACCCATGCTCGCCCAGCTGTTCCCAGAGCGCTTTGTGCAACTGCAACGTGATATCGGCGTCTTCTGCGGCATAGGGTGAAGCCGTCTCCAGATCGACCTGGTTGAACGTCAGTTGTTTGACACCCTTGCCCGCCACATCTTCAAAGTGGATCGTTTCCCGTCCGAGATACTGCCGCGCAACCGAATCCATATCGTGGCGAGTCGCCACGCTGTTCAGGACGTAGGATTCGAGCATCGAGTCAAACTGCATACCCGCGAGCGCGATGTCGTAGCGCAGAAGTATGTGGGCGTCGAACTTGAGGTGGTGACCGACTTTCTTCTTATCGTCGTTCTGCAACCAGTCACGCAGTTTTTCCAGGACCTCATGGCGAGGCAGCTGATCCGGCGCGCCGGGATAATCGTGTGCGAGCGGAATATAAGCGGCTTCATTGTCCTGGACTGAAAGAGACAGTCCGACGATCTCGGCTTCCATGTAATTGATGCCCGTCGTCTCGGTATCAAATGCGGTTAACTCGGCGGTATCGATTTTCTCGAGCCAGCGGTCGAAGGCGTCCCAGCTTAGAACGGTTTCGTAGTTCGTGTCGGCGGCGGTTTCCGTGGACTCGTTGATGGGCATTGCGGCCTGGGCGTTTTCCTCGTCCAGCTGACCGAGCAAAGAGCGGAGCTCAAAGTGGCTGTAAAGTTCGCGAAGGCGATCCGTGTCTGCCGCTGTT
Organism: uncultured Woeseiaceae bacterium; assembly: GCA_964568835.1. GTDB lineage: Bacteria > Pseudomonadota > Gammaproteobacteria > Steroidobacterales > Woeseiaceae > UBA1847. Next base: position 1,836 of record CAZMRZ010000033.1, read on the forward strand.
GGTGACAAGTCCGGGATGGTTGTATCGAGCGCCAGGTCTTCTCGAATCGTCGCGAGGTCCTGTGACAGCCTTAACTGTTCGACATTCTCACGCAGGCTGTCGCCGACCTTGCCTTTGATTTCATCGCTGTTTTTGATGATGCCGTCGGCACTGTCATACAGGTTCAGCCATTTCGCAGCCGTTTTTGCGCCGACCTTCGGGACGCCGGGAATGTTGTCTGATGTATCGCCGACGAGGGCAAGGTAATCGATGATCTGCTCGGGAAAGACATCGAATTTCGCTTTCACGCCGTCCCTGTCCATTCTCGAATCGTTCATCGTATTGATCAGAGTGACTTTGTCGTTGACGAGCTGCGCGAGGTCCTTGTCGCCGGTCGAGACCAGCACGCTGAGACCTTCGGCGGCGGCGCTCTTACACAGGGTTCCAATGACGTCATCGGCCTCAACACCCTCGACACGCAATAACGGCAGCCCCATGGCCGCGACGGCATCCAGAATAGGTTGCACCTGTGAGCGAAGCTCGTCCGGCATTGGCGGTCGATTGGCCTTGTACTCGGCATACAGTTCGTCGCGGAACGTCTTGCCCGGTGCGTCAAACACCACAGCGACATGTCGCGGCTGCTCTTCACGCAACAGTTTCTGGATCATCGTAAGCACACCGTGCAAGGCGCCGGTCGGTTCACCGTCAGAATTGGTGAGCGGCGGCAACGCGTGAAAGGCGCGGTAGAGATACGAGGACCCGTCGATCAGGACGAGGTCGGTCATAATTAGTTTTCTT
>CAZMRZ010000033.1:2712-21143 GCA_964568835.1 uncultured Woeseiaceae bacterium
GTAGAGATACGAGGACCCGTCGATCAGGACGAGGTCGGTCATAATTAGTTTTCTTCGGGGGCTTCGGGGGCTTCAGCGGCTTCTTCTTCCTGGTCGTCCTCGCCAGCCGTTTCCTGCGAAGGCGGTACGGCCATCATGCTGGGATCTCCTGGAACGTAAAGCGGGCCACTTTGGCCGCAGCCTGAAAAAAGAAACATAAACGCGAGTGCGGTAGTCAAGAACGTCAGGCGCTTCATAGCATCAACCTTTTCATAATCGTGTTTAGCAAGCCGTCGATTATAGAGGGACGAGCGACTAATGGGGCATCATTTTGCGTATCGTTTCGCGACCTGTCGATACGCGTCGCGAAACGGAATGCCGTCCTCACGCACGAGTCGGTAGGCCTCGGCGGTCGCAAAAATACCGTCGTCAAGTTTGATGTTGTCCGGCTTGAACTTCAGACCCTCGAGGACATAGGCCATGATATCGACGCTGTCGACGGCCAGGTCGATTGAGCGAAAGACCGGGGACTTGAGACGCTGCAGGTCGCGGTGATAACCGGATGGCAGCTTGGCTGTGATCATGAGCGATTCGTCAAGACAGGCCTGCGTTGTCGCCGACGACGCTCGCAGCAATTCGAGGACGTCCGGGTTACGTTTTTGCGGCATGATCGACGAGCCGGTCGTCACTTCGGGCGCGAGCGAGATGTAGGCGAATTCCTGCGTGTAGAACATCAGAAGATCGCTGGCCATACGGCTCAGATCCTGCATAAGCAACGTGATTTCGAACAACAGGGCGCTTTCGGCTTTGCCGCGCGAAAGCTGCGCGGCGGTGACTGGGTTCTGTGTGCTGTCAAATTCCAGCTTGCGCGTTGTTGCCTCACGGTCCAGCGGCAATCCGGGCGTGCCGTAACCGGCGGCGCTGCCCAAGGGGTTCTTGTTGATGCGCTTGCGTACGGTTTTCAGGCCGTCACAGGCATCGGCAAATCCTTCATCGAAGCCACCGCACCAAAGCGAAACCGAAGAGGGCATCGCGTGTTGCATGTGGGTGTAGCCGGGCAATTCGATTTCGCCTTGTCGGTCGCTGAGTTCACTGACCGATTGTCGCAATTCGGTCACGCGCTCGGCGAGATCGCTGGCCGCGTCACGAAGATACAATCGGAGAGCCGTGAGCACCTGATCGTTTCTGGATCGGCCCAGGTGCAGGCGGCCACCGGCAGAGCCGATAGCGTCGGTCAGTCGAGTCTCCAGCGCGGTGTGAGCGTCTTCGTCTTCCAGACTGATGTGCCAGTCGCCGGCCGCGAAGCTGTCGTCGAGAGCACTCAAACCATCGCGAATCGAATCGCAATCTTGATTGCTGATCAGGCCCTGCGCCGCGAGCATTTCTGCATGCGCGATGGAACCACGCACGTCGTAAGGAACGAGGCGAGCATCCAGCAGGTGATCTTCACCGGCGGTGTATCGCAATACACGCTCGTCGAGCGGCAGGCCTTTTTCCCAGAGCCGGCTCATGACGCGGTGCTTTGTTCAGCTGGCGTCAAAGCGCCGATGTCATTGACGACCAGCGTGCCGGTGCCTTCGTTGGTAAACACTTCGAGCAAGATGCTGTCGGGCAACTTGCTCGAGATGATATGGACGCGTTGCACCCCATTTGAGATTGCATCATCGATTGCCGCCGCCTTGGGTATCATCCCGTCGGCTAAGGACCCGGAGTCACGCAGTTTCTGCAGCGCTGTCCGATCGATGTAGCTGATCAGCGAGGTTGGATCATTAACGTCTTCCAGAATGCCAGCGGCACCTGTCGCCAGAATCAACTTCTCTGCATCGAGTTCGGCGGCTATCGCTGCCGCGACAGTATCGGCATTGATGTTCAGTATCGTGCCCTGCTCGTCGCAAGAGATCGGACTGACGACTGGCATCAGACCGTTGTCGAGTTGTTTCTTCAGGATGTCAGCTTCCACCGAATCGATGTCGCCAACAAAACCATAATCAACGGTCGGCTCGCCGTCGCGCTCAACTGGTGGACGCCTATGCGCTCGAATCAATCCGGCATCGACGCCGCTGATACCAACAGCCGGGATTTGTAAGTCTCGACAGGTGGCGAGAATGCGTGTGTTGATCTGACCGTTCAGCACCATCGTCGCCACATCCATGGACTCACCGTCGGTCACGCGGCGACCGTCGACGAACGTGGTGTCGAGGCCAAGCGCGGAGGCGAGTTCAGTAGACTGCGGCCCGCCGCCATGAATTAAAACAACTCGGATGCCGACCTGATGCAGAATGCCAACTTGTTCAATCAGTGCGCGTGCCTTTTCGGGGTCTGCGAAAACTTCGCCGCCCGCTTTGATAACAAAGACCTTGCCTTTGAAAAGCCGGATATAGGGAGCGGCATGTTTGAGCGCGGAAACGACGATCGCGCGATCTTTCTGGCTACTCATGACTGGCCTCCCAGCATCTGATGCAACACGGCCATTTGTGCCAGCATGCGATTGCGCGCTTCGGGGATCACAATACTGCGTGGTCCATCGAGGATCTCGTCGGCAACAACTACACCGCGGCGAACGGGCAGACAGTGCATAAAGCGGCAGTCGTCTTTGGCGTTATCAAACCAGGGTTCGTCAACACACCAGTCAATATGCTCCTCGCGCAATTTCTGGTCCGCGAGCTTGTCGCCATAGTGACGCGTTGATGACCAGGATTTAGCGTAGATAATGTGCGAATCTTCCATCGCTTCAGCGCGCTGATCAGTTTCTGTCACTGAACCGCCGGCTGCGGCGGCCGCGGACGCCGCTTTTTGCATGAGCGCATCCGGCAATTCGAAGCCTTCGGGGCGCAACACCGTCACGTCCATGCCGCGCATGGCGGCCATGTGCAGGGTCGATGCAGGAACCGCCAACGGCAATGCTTTCGGGTGGTAGGCCCAGCTCAGAACGAATTTCCCGCCATTCGCCGGTACCGCAAGATCGTCCATGGTCTTCCAGTCAGCGAGGCTCTGGCAGGGATGACTCATGGCCGACTCCATATTGATATAGGGTTTATCGATGAGGTCGGTGAGCGCGGTGAACTCGCGTTCTTCCATATCGGCAGCAATGTTCTTGCGGTCTGCGAATGCGCGGATTCCAATCGCATCACCGTAGGAGGCGATCACCGGAACGGCTTCCCGAATGTGTTCTGCGGCGACGCCGTCCATCACGATGCCAGCTCGCGATTCGAGCCCGTGGATCGACATTTCCGGTGAGATGACGAATGAGCCTCCGCCCAGTCGGACCATCGCGGCCTGAAACGAGGCAAGGGTTCGCAACGACGGACTTAGAAACAAAAGCGACAGCACTTTTCCTTTGAGCGCGTCAGGTTCGGGATTCGAGTCAAGGCGGCAGGCCAGCTCGATCAGTGCCTGAATCTCTTCGTTCGAAAAGTCCGCGAGGTCGTTAAACGCTTTCATTGATCTTCCTTCAGTCTGTTGCAGGCACGATTTCTTTCAGTGCCCCGGCAAGGTGTGCAATATGCCCGGGTTCGAGCACCAGTGGTGCAAGTATTCGGAGTACGTCGGGATCATTGCTCGTCCCGGTCAAAATGTCATGCTCGAGCAGGGCGTCACGAACCTCCACAGCTGGACGGTCACAGACCAGTCCGAGCAGCAGGCCCATGCCACGAATTTTTTGAATCGGTCCAACAACGCACTGCTCGCGAATTGCCCCCTCGGCGCGGCGAACATTGGCAAGGAGGTCTTCGGATTCGATAGCGTCAATCGTCGCCGCTATCGCAGCTGCGGCAATCGGACCGCCGCCGAAGGTCGATCCCAGATCACCGGTCGAGAAGTTCGCTGCCATGCTGTGGCTGCACAAAACGGCGCCGCAGGGAATGCCCCCGCCGAGTGCCTTGGCACTCGTGAGAATGTCGGGCTCGATTTCGTGCGCCTGAACGGCGAAGAAGTGTCCGCAGCGTCCGATGCCCGATTGCACTTCGTCGGCGATCAAGACGGCGCCGTGTTCTTTCGTCTGCGCTCGTAACGCATTTAGAAAATCGGTCGACAGATCGTAGGCACCCGCGACACCCTGCACGGGCTCGAAAATAACAGCCGCGATATCGTCGCCGATCATCGTGCGGGCCGCATCAACATCATCTCGAGGAATGAAGTCGACCTCAAACGGCTTTTCCGGGAATCCGTACCATCGATCCGAATTCCAGGTGACCGCGGCCGCGGCCGCGGTTCGGCCGTGAAAACCATTCGTGATTGCCAGGACCTTTTTGCGGCCGGTGGTCATGCAAGCCATGCGTAATGCATTTTCGTTCGCTTCCGCACCGGAGTTCACAAAGAACACCCGATCGAGGCCATTCGGCGCGACCCTGGTCAGTTTTTCCGCCGCTTCAGCGCGAATATCCAGCGCGACCGCATTGCTCTGAAACAGGAGTTTGTTGCTCTGTTCTGTAATCGCTTTGACGAGTCGCGGGTGACCGTAACCGAGTGCGGCGACCGCGTGTCCGCCGTAGAGGTCGAGAATTCGTCGACCGTCTTTGGTGAAAATATCACAGCCGCTGGCGCGCTCCGGAACGAACGGCAATTGTCCGTAGACCGGTATCGTGACGGCGGCTTCGCGAATTCGAGGGTCCGACATTATGGTCTGTTCGTTGATCGTTGCCATCACGTCCACCCTGGAGCGGCGGCCATCAGGCCCGTGGTTTCAGGAAGATTCCAGAGTCGATTCATCCACTGAATAGCACCGCCTGCGGCCCCTTTGACGAGATTGTCGATTGCGCTCATGACGACGACGGAGTCGCCGTCCGTCGCGACACCGATCTGGCATTGATTGCTCGCGACGACATTCTTCAGCTTCGGCGTCGTAGCGACGACTTCGACGAACGGACTGTTCGCGTAGGCATTGGTGTAGACGGCGCGCAATTGTTGTTCGCTGACGGCCTTCTTTGCTTTGGCCTGAAGCGTGATGTGAATGCCGCGGGCAAAGGGTCCGGAATGTGGAACGAAATGCACCGTTGTGTCGCGACCACTGGCCGCCGTCGCAAGTCCCGCTATCTCCGGTGAATGGCGATGCCCGAGTGGCTTATAGGCGTACAGATTGCTGTTGCGCTCGGGGTGATGGGTGCCAGTTTGCGGACTGCGCCCCGACCCAGTGCTTCCGGTCACTCCGGAAATAAAGATCTCCGCTTCTGTCAGACCCGATTGCATTAGCGGTACCGCTGCCAGCAAGCTCGCCGTTGCGAAGCACCCGGGATGACCAATATGCGGTGTTGAGACTGTCGCGGCGTGTTCGGGAACGGCGCAGCTAAACTGTCCGAGTAACTCAGGTGCACCGTGAGTCGCGCCGTAGACGGATTCCCAGGCGGATTGTTCCGCGTAGCGAAAATCGGCCGACGAATCGACCACATGCAGGGTGAGGTTCTTGTCGTCGGCCGCGCGTATTGCGCTCGCGATGATCTCCGCCGAAGCGCCGTGCGGCGCGGCGGAAAACAGCGCGACCTTGCTGCCGTCGGCTATGCCGGCGAGCCAATCCGCACGGGCGACGAAATCGATCCCCGCTAATGTCGCTGACAAGTGAGCAAACGTTTCGCCAATGGGCTTGCCCGCGCTACTGTCGGAAACGGCTGCCGCGAGCTCGAAATCAGGATGGCCGGCTATGAGCCGCAGTAGTTCGCCGCCGACATAGCCACTGGCACCCAATACGACGGCTTGAATGGGGGCGCTCATGCCGCCACCTTGCCGAGCAAACCAGCGACCGTATCGCCGAGTGCAGGGCCGTTGGAGAGCGCATTAATACCGCGAATGGACAGTCGTTCTGCGATCTGTTGCACGCCGACATCGTTATCAGTCGCCGGACCCGTCACAACGGCAGGTTCGATACTGTATTCGTCCCGCAGGATCTTCGTGCCTCCCCACGCCGAAACCGGATCGTTCGCACACAACACCACCGCGGTCAGTGCCTCGCGTATTTTTTCATCAGCCAGAATGGCTGCGACGCCATAGGCACCCAGCAGGCCATCGCCAAGCTCGAGGACAATCACGTCCGGACGGCTGACGCTGAGGCCGGACAGCAATGAGCGTGTCAGCGCCGGGCCATTTTCTGCGGTTGTCGTAACCACGCCGAGGTCGGAGAAGATCATGGTCTCTGACGCGCCGGCATCCTCCATCGCGAGTACGTCGCGCCGCAGTGAAACGCCGGTCGCTTTGCAGGCTGCGACGTTTAGACCGAGGTGTCTGAGTCGACCGACGATGGCGCAAGCTGCAGCCGTCTTTCCCGAATCCATGCAGGTTCCAGCAAGTGCGACAACCGGCACGCCATTCATGTTCAATGGGGCGTCGATGTCGAGCGTTGAAGAGCCGGCTCTGGCCGGGACGCCGATGCGCTCGCCCAGATACGGAAACTCGAGCACGGTACCCAACACTTCGCATTCGAAGGGTGCACCGACATCCGGATTCGCCGAATCGCAGATTCCGATGACGCCGCCGATGTTCAGTAGTTGTACGTGATCACCTTTGCTTAATGATTTTGGCAGATGGCCGGAATAGCCACGCAGGGCATTACGATGACCGAGCGCACCAACGACAATATCGCCCATGGTCACCGTGGCCATACGACCCGACGTCAACTCAAGCTGGTTGTAACGTGACTTGTTGTTCAGCACTCGAACCGCGATGAGGACGCCTTCCTCACAGGGGATGTCCGGGGACAAGCGGACCTCGGCCCCCAGGTTATTGTGCTGCGCAACAGAAGCGACTTTGTCGACGACGATTGTTTTCATCTCATTCTCCTGCCGCTCGAGTTTGTAACGATCCCGGCAACGACAGGATGCGCGCAAAGCCCAGCGCATCGCTGGCGGTCCATTCTCCGGCGGACTCGCCGTAGACGCCTTTCGTCGCAGCCAGGAGTGAGTGGGGTGAAGACGTTCCCTCGATGAATAATTGTCCCGGGCGCAATCCAAAGCTAACCCTGCCGCTTACGCGTTTCTGTGAGGACGAAAGCAGTGCTTCGATATCGTCGCAGGCGAGATCCAGTTGTTTACCCTCGTGGACAAGGTCGCCGTAAACAGCGGCGACGCTGTCCTTGATACGCATCTGCTGGCCGCTAAGCACCAGTTTTTCGAGTTCACGATGCGCCGTAATCAACGTGATCGCCGCCGGCGCTTCAAACGCGACACGACCTTTGGTGCCGAGCACCGTGTCGCCAAGATGAATGCCGCGCCCGATGCCGTAGCCGCCAGCCAGTGTCTCCAGCTTTTCTATCAAGGTAACCGGCGAGAGTGCTTCGCCATCCAGTGCAACCGGAATACCGGCGGCGAAATCGAGTGTATGACTGGAGGGTTTTTGCGGACTTGTGAAAGCGTTTGCTGACAGTACCCAGGCGGATTCCGGAATCGAGTTCTCGGAGGTCAGGGTCTCCTGGCCGCCGATCGTGATACCCCAGAGACCGCGGTTAATTGAGTAGGCCGATCCTTGTGCAGGCAGGGGCAGACTGTGTTTTTCGAGATAGGCGAGTTGCTCATCCCGAACCCAGCTGTTATCGCGAACCGGTGCCAGAACGTCCAATCCCGGATTGAGTGTGCGCAGGGCGACCTCGAAGCGGACCTGATCATTGCCGGCTGCCGTGCAGCCATGTGCCACAGTCGTTGCTCCGCGCTCTGTCGCGATCTTCGCCAATCGCTCTGCCTGCAGACCGCGTTCCGCGCCCACACACAGGGGGTAGGCCTGACCACGGAGTACGTTTCCGGCGATCAGGTGCTTAATCACCGTGTCGAAGAAATCCTGTTTCGCATCGATGAGCACGTGCTCGATCGCCCCCAGTGCCATCGCGCGTTCTTCGAGCGCGACAGCCGCAGCGGCATCAATGCCACCCGTGTCCACGCAAGCGGTAATGACGTCGCGGCCATAGTTCTCTTTTAACCACGGCACACAAAACGACGTATCCAGGCCGCCTGAAAACGCAAGAATGATAGGTGATGTGTCTGTACTCAAAAGAATCTCCGAAGGATCTTTATGAACGAGCTGAATGCTCAATCCGGGTGATGAGGTTTTTCTGTGCGATGCCCGATTCGGTCGCGACGAATACGGTGTCGTCACCGCCGATATTGCCAATGATCTCGGGCCAGTTGCAGCGGTCGAATGCGAGCGCGACACGCTGCGCTGCGCCGATAGCGGTCCTGACCACAAGCAAGTTGGGACCTGCCGGTTGAATTGTGCGGACCAGTTCAGCAACGGCGTTTAGCTGTTCGTCGTCGTCACGACTGCTTGACGGTAGTTCATAGCCATTGCCGGTTTTGATGGTACCAAGCTCTTTGAGATCACGACTGACGCTCGACTGCGTCGCGGCATAGCCCTGCGCTTTCAAGGCCGCCACAAGCGAGCCTTGCGTTTCCGCAGGTCCTTGCAACAGCATTTGTCGTATCGCGTCGCGACGTTCTTGATGATTTCCGTTCGGCACGGGAGTTTCTCGTATTCGACCTATCGCATAAATATGCGCATAATTGGAACATCATGCGCATAGATAGTCAAGCCACAATCGCACGTTTTGACCATTACTTAAGTTACACTGCGCCGCTTTGTCGTTTGCGGAGTAAGGGTATGCAGTCGCACGATAGCGTCGAGGTCGTCACCGGGGAGAACCCGACGGGCAGTATTATCTGGCTGCATGGTCTGGGCGCCGATGGCCACGACTTCGAACCGATCGTTCCTGAGCTACGGCTGCCGGCGGGTGTACCGCTGCGTTTCGTATTTCCTCACGCTCCCGTGCAGCCGGTCACGATCAACGGCGGCATGGCGATGCGATCCTGGTACGACATTCTGAGTTTCGATTCTGAAGGCCGGGCAGACCGCGATGGCGTCCTGAAAAGCAGTGCAATCCTCGAGGGACTCATTGCCCGGGAAATCGAACGTGGCATTGCAGCCGACAAAATTGTCATCGCCGGTTTCTCGCAGGGCGGCGCGGTGGCCATTCACACGGCCTTACAGACTGAGCACAATATTGCAGGCCTTATGGGACTATCAACGTATATGGTGTTGCCTGACGATGCGAAGAACGCGGTCAGTCGAAAAGATCTTCCGATCTTCATGGCGCACGGCAGCGTTGATCCGGTACTTCAAATGGCCTGGGGACGATCGTCGGCGGACAAGCTGATCGAAGCGGGTTACGAAGTCGAGTGGCACGAGTACCCGATGGCGCATGCCGTTTGTCCGCAGGAAATCGCTGACATCGGCGTTTGGCTGAGCGCGATCTATTCCTGAAACCCTTTTCGCCGGGAATGTTCTCAGAATGTAAACGACGAATCACCGCTGGTTCTGCCGTCAGCAGCAAAGCGGCGCTCATGAAAACGCCAGGAACCGTCTGCACCGCACAAGACCGCGCTTGAGCTTCGAGTACCGTAGTCCGGCAATACGATAAAAGGCGCGCTGATGGCGTGCGCCTTCTCGAACGAAAGCCGGTCGCTGTCTATTTCGCTGGTCGGCGCCTTATCGCGGTCATCAAGCAGTCGCAGTAACTGGGTCTCGTTGACTTTTCCCTCTTCAAGCAGTCGTTTCAACCGCGTCTTACTGCGCACCACCTTGTCCCATGGCGAATCGAGCAGGGCGTTGCTGAGCCCATAAATGCCCGGCGCCAGAACGCGTGCACCGTCGCCGCGATTGGAGTGCCAGGCCAGGGTCTCGCCATCACCCACCAGCAGATTGAATCCTGCGTAAGCTGAATCATCGATCGCATTGAGGTACGCCAACGGCTCGTCGGAGCCCAGAAGGAAGTCAGTTACGAGGTGTCCGCGCGAGCGCTTTTTCGGCGACGGTGGTTCCGCGTCACGAAAGTTGGTGACGGTCGCAAATCGGCCGTTGCGATGTACCGCGAGCCAGGTTCCGGCGGCCTGCAAGTCGCGTCCGCCCAGGATGTCAGGATGGTCCGGCCACCAACGGGCTTTGCGTGTTGGCCGGGCATGAAATTCATCACGATTACCCGCAACGATCAACGGAAATTCAGCGTGCTGCCTCCAGCCAAGAACGACGAGGCACACAACTATTCTGTCTGCTTCGCGTCTAGCCAGTTGTCGACCAACCGACGTGCTATCGAAATTCTGAACGGTAGTTTGGGGAAACCAGAGCGAAGTTCTTTGCGAGTAAACCAGCCGGCGTCTTCCAGCTCGCCGTCATTCAAACGAATTTCCTGCACAACGTCCGCATCGACTTCCGCCATGAATCCCAGCATTAGCGATGATGGAAATGGCCAGGGCTGCGAACTGTGATAGCGAACGGCGCCGACTCGTATATTCGTCTCCTCGTAGACCTCTCGTCGGACCGCATCCTCCAGACTTTCACCGGCCTCAACAAAGCCCGCGATCGTCGAGTAACGTCCCTCGGGCCAGCCGGACTGGCGACCCAGCAGGCAGCGTTCGCCGTCCGAAACGAGAACAATGATCGCCGGGTCCACCCGTGGAAATACTTCCTTGCCGCATTCGGGGTTCACGCAACGCCGTGAGTTGCCGCCGGTCGCCGGTCGAGCCGACGAACCGCACTTGCCGCAAAACTGTTGTGAGGTGTGCCAAAGCACCAGACCGCGAGCGTGTGCCGCCAGATTGGCCTCATCAGCCGGCAAAACGGAGCCCAGATAGCGCAAATCCTGAAACTCGCCGAGTTCCGGATACGGTGGGGTATCGCCCTTCTTGATAGCGACGGCGAAGGCCGGTTTACCACGGAAAAGACCGAGGAAAACATGGTTGTGCTCGTCAAGGAAATTTTCGATCTGACGCCGCAGCAAAAGAACAAGCTCCAACGGATCACCGCCGACCAGACAATGGTCGCCCCAGACGGGAACGAAGCGCGTCTCCGGATGGATCAGCGCCTCGTTAAGCCAGTCTGTGTCCTTGCGCATTTCGCCGCTGCGGTCGACGAAAGCGCCCGCGAACACATTACGATTTTCCATGCTTTTTGTTATTCGGTACTCAACTCTTGGCGAGTAAGTCGCGAATCTCTGTCAGCAAAGTCTCTTCAGCCGATGGCTTGGCGGGTTCTGCCGGTTTTTCTTCTTCTTTCTTCTTCATCGAATTTAGACCCTTGATCACCATGAAGATTGCAAACGCGATGATCAAAAAGTTGATTATAGTATTGATGAACAAGCCGTAATTGAGTGTCGCAGCGCCTTCACCCTCGCCGAGTATGAACGCGAGATCGCTGAAATCAACGTTGCCCATCAGCATACCAATGGGCGGCATGATGACATCGGAAACCAGCGACGCAATAATTTTTCCGAATGCCGCACCGATAACAATACCGACGGCCATATCGACAACATTTCCGCGCATGGCGAAGGCTTTAAATTCTTTAAGCATTTTTGTTCTCCCTTAATTTATTCTTAGATTGTTAATAACGGCAAGATTGTACCTCACTAATGAACACGATTGACGATCTCGCAGGCCGGGCAGGCGCCACGATCAAGCGCATAAGCGTCCTGCACGTAGAGCACGCTGCAGTTGCGGCAATTGGCCAGGAAAAGTTCATCGTTGTAGGAAATGCACTGCAGCAAGTTCCAGGCCCACTCGAAACTCAGCTGAGGATTCTTGTGAAGTAGCAGGTAGGTCTCGTAGGCGCGGCACAAACGATGACCGAACTCCACGTCGGGGCGTGGCCAGCAGGGGTGCACTGAATCGTCTTGATCAATGCGTACGAGCAGGCCAGCCGAAAACAGGGCGACCAATGTGGTCGCCTGCATCTGATTCTGCGAATTCTTGACGAAGCGCGTGATCTGCCGCGGAGATTTTCCACGACGGCGTTTGATGCCCGTCGAGCCGCCGGTTCGAAAATAGCGGTTATAGAGTTTTCGAATTCGGTCATCCGAGAGCCCGGTACATTCTCGTATGGTTCGTGTTCTCGCCTCATGACGAATCATTCGCAGCGCGAGCTCGAATTGGCTCCGCTCCCCGGAGTAACGATCATCAGTCAATCTCATCTCTTATCCCCTATCATTTCTTGCCATTTATGCTATAAAACGACCATATACAGTAATCATATACCGTATAATATCCATACATGGGAAAACAAGCCGAAATATAGTATTTGAAGAAACGGCCCAATAACGTGTCAGGAGCGACAAACTATGCAGCAAGCAGGGGAATATCCCGGACCGGGTCCGGACGATTACACGAATGTGGAGGCGCTGAATCTGGCCTTCATCAGGGCTACGTCCGACATGAAGGGCCCACAGCGAGGCAGACTGGCGGTATCTCCTTTCCTGCTGTTTTCGATGCGAGAGCAGGAACTCGACTGGTGGGACGACGCCTTGTCGGATCGCCGTCAGGCCGACCTCCTGGAACCGCGTCAACTCGATAGTCCCGAACTGCGTCAGATCCAGTTTGCTGCTTTGAGTTTCGTGTGGCACCTCGTTCGCCGTAATCCCTATGCCGTACGCATCATCAGCGGTGCGAGCGTTGCCTGGTGCGAACGAGTATCGGAATTGCCCATGGTTACGCTGCTTGACCGGATCGGCGCCCGCGGCGATTTGATGCAATCGCGACTTGATAGCGCTGCTGTGCTCGCTGATCGCTTGCTAAGGGACGGAACGAGCTCAATGAAGAATGTACGCCGCTCCTCGCAGTTCGCCGTCTGGCAAACGCTGCTGACGCGTGAAGGATTTGACAACGATGCACGACTTCCAGCCGCCGCCTGCCGCTTGTCGGCGCCCGTTCAGGTTCTGAGCAAGAAGTTGTGACGATTTCCTCGCTCCCCGGTTACACTACGCGAGCTAATGAATGCTCTAACAATAAGAAACCTCAGCAAGACCTACGACAACGGTAATCAAGCCCTGAAAGGCATCGACCTCAATGTCGAAGCCGGGGACTTCTACGCCTTGCTCGGACCGAATGGCGCGGGAAAGACGACCGCGATCGGTATCGTTAGCTCGCTTGTGAATAAGAGCGGCGGCGAGGTCGAGATCTTTGGCCACAGTATCGACACGGATAACGAATCGGCGAAATCCTGTCTCGGTCTGGTGCCGCAGGAAATTAACGTCAACCTATGGGATACCGTCGGCAATATCGTCACGAATCAAGCGGGTTACTACGGGATCGGTGGGAAAATTGCACGGCAACGCGTTGAAAAATACCTGCGCGCCCTGCGTTTGTGGGACCGAAAAGACGACATCGCGCGAAGCTTGTCCGGCGGCATGAAACGACGATTGATGATTGCGCGAGCGCTCGTGCATGAACCGCGCTTACTAATCCTTGATGAACCCACGGCGGGCGTCGACATTGAAATTCGACGTTCGATGTGGGCGTATCTGGAGGCGATTAACGCAGCGGGTACGACGATTATTCTGACAACGCATTATCTCGAAGAAGCGGAGACCCTCTGTCGCAATATCGGCATCATCGATGACGGTAGAATCATCGAGGATGCAAAGATGAGTACCGTTCTGCGTAAGCTGCAACGCGAGGTTCTGATTCTCAGCCCCGCAGAAGAGCTTGCTATCGCGCCAGTACTCGAGGGATTCACAGCGCGACTACGAGAAGACGGAGGGCTCGAGGTCGAGAAGGGTCCTGATCACGATATCAATGACCTTTTCCTTGAACTCAATAAGCACAATGTCCGCATCGTGAGCATGCGCAACAAAGCAAACCGTCTTGAGGAACTGTTCCTGGGACTGGTGGATAGCAAACATTCGACTAAGGAAAGCGCATGAACATTGCTTTGAACCTGGTCGCTGTTCGCACCATTATTCGCAAGGAAATGGGCCGTGTATTGCGTATATGGATACAGACCATTGTGCCGCCCGCAATAACAATGACTCTCTATTTCATCATTTTCGGAAACCTGATCGGGCGTCGCATCGGCACCATGGAGGGTTTCGACTACATGCAGTACATTGCGCCGGGGCTGATCATGATGTCCGTCATTACGAATTCTTACGGCAACGTTGTGTCATCTTTCTTCGGTGCCAAATTCGGACGCCATATTGAAGAGATGCTGGTGTCGCCAATGTCCAATGCCACGATAATCGTCGGTCACGTTGCCGGGGGCGTGTTACGGGGAATACTGGTTGGCGCGCTGGTAACCATCATCGCGCTGTTCTTCACGCGCCTCGAAGTCGCGCATCCGTTTATTATGGTATCGGTGGTCTTGTTGTCGTCGATCGTTTTCTCGCTGGCGGGCTTTATCAACGCTGTTTTTGCGAAGAAGTTCGACGATATCTCGATTGTTCCGACGTTTGTGCTGACGCCGTTAACGTATCTGGGTGGCGTGTTTTACTCCATCTCCATGCTGCCCGAATTCTGGCAGGGCGTATCAAAAGCCAATCCGATTCTCTACATGGTGAATGCGTTCCGCTACGGGATTCTCGGCACCTCCGACATCAGCATTTCGCATGCGTACACAATTCTGGTCGGTTTCGTCGTGCTGCTGTTTACGGCGTGCTTGTTCCTCATGAAAAAAGGCGTCGGGATTCGCGAATAGCATGTGCGGCCGCTTCGCCTTCTATTCACCCAGTGAAGCGACGGCCGCTTTGTTCGGTGTTGACGGGGCCCTTGCCGTCGAAGCGCGATACAACATTGCTCCGACCCAGTACGTTGCAGCGATTCGAGACAGCGAGGAAAAACAGCGCGAGCTCGTGATGCTGCGTTGGGGTCTGGTGCCTTCTTGGGCAAAGGATCCGGCGATCGGCAATCGAATGATCAATGCTCGTGCGGAAACGGTTGCGGAGAAACCCTCCTATCGTGCCGCTTTCAAACACCGCCGATGTGTCGTGCTTGCTGATGGATTCTACGAGTGGCACAGGGACGGCGACGTCAAAGTACCGCATTTCATTTCGTTGGCGAGCGGAGAGCCCTTTGGACTTGCGGCGCTTTGGGAGACCTGGAATGACAAGGAAAGTGGTGAGTCGTTGCAAACGACGACGCTCATTACGACCGACGCCAATGACTTCATGCGGGCCCTGCACCATCGCATGCCAGTGATTCTGCAATCCGAAAGCGCGGACGAATGGATGTCAGGATCGAATGAGTTTCTCGAAACGGCCGCTGAACGCGCGCCCGCGCTTCGCGCCTGGCCGGTCAGCCGTCGAGTTAACAACGCGCGTAATCAAGGCGAAGGCCTAATTGATGCCGACGGTGATCTAATCGTCTGATTGACTGATTGATTGCGTCGGTCGAAAAGAGACGATAAGCGTTCCGGGGCCGCCGTGAACGCCAATGCCTGTGCCTAACGTGCAGGTTTTCAGTGATTGAATCGTGCTGATTTTTTGCCGAAGTTCGGCTGCCAGGGTTTCTGCTTCGTCCGGACAGATCGCCTGACCGATGCCAATCTCAACAGGCTCGTCATTAGCGATGTGCGAGGCAACAAATCGTGCAAATTTCGCGATTCGGTTGCGGCGCCCAAGCAGGCAGGTTCCGAGCGCTATTCGACCGTCAGGCGTGACGCGGATGATGGGCGTTACCCGCAAAAGATCCGCCACAACCTTCACCCACTGCGGCAGACGGCCACCGCGCACGGCATAGCGAAGGTCGCTGAGTAACGCGAAGGTTCTCGTCTTGGGCACTTGCGATTCGATGATGCGAATCGTCTCCTCAACACTGATTCCTGCTGCAGCGCACTCGGCGGCAAGGATCACCAGTTGGCCCTGGCCCATCGATGCATTCAGGGAATCGACGACGTGTACGCGCCCCCGTGCATCGCTGCGCTTCGCAGCGGATTTTGCGCCCTCGTAGGTGCCGCTCGCCCGGGACGTCAGGTTGATGGATAGCGTGTCATTGAAATGGCTGGCCAGAAATTGAAATTGCCGCCGGAAATCGCCCGGCGACGGTTGCGACGTTGTTGGGTGGTGCGGATTTTTTTCCAACTCTGAATAGAACTCGTCGGTTGTGATACTGACTTTATCGAGATAACCGCGATCGCCGAATTGTATACGGCAGGGCACCATATGGATGTCCAGTCGCTCCATATCGTCGTCGCAAATATCGGCACCCGAGTCCGTGATGACCGCGAATGTTTTTGCCGTGCCGTGCGTCGAGCTTTGCTGGCGATGCATATCATCGGCTTTTTCTCCGCTTATCTCGCCGTATTGCCTGGCAACGCCGAAGACCGCGTCGGGATCGTCAACGTGAATATGAATTTTGGCTTTTCGCTTGCTACCCGCAAGGACCAGCGAATCGCCCAGTTCTGCCAGCGATTCGCGAAGTTTGCGGCGATCGATATCGGCGGCCGTGATCAGGCATTCCGTACAAAAACGGAATTGTGACGTGTTATCCGCCGCCGAAAATTCAACGGATGGCTCGATATTTTCGAGTAAGGCCGTATCGGGCATCGGTGTGATATGACCGCTATCGAAAAACTCGGAAACGCCCGCGACAAGTTCAGCAAATCCTTGTGCACCCGCATCGACGACGCCCGCTTTTCGCAGAACTTCGAGTTGTTTGGGTGTATTGGCGAGCGCTTCATCGACCTTGCGCCGGGCTTCTCTTACGATGTCGGCGATATCGCCGTCTGAATTGGCCGACGCCTGATAAGTAATACTTTCCGCGAATGCCGCGATGACGGAAAGTACCGTCCCTTCACGAGGTTTCGACAACGCATCGTGGGCGTACTCGGAACCCAAGGTGACGGCCTTGCCAAATGTGTAGCTCGTAAAGCGCGTGATTTCGCCGGCTGAATCGCTCACACCCTGAAAAAACTGCGCAATAATCGCGCCCGAATTGCCGCGAGCACCATCGAGTAACGCATCGGCCAGCGCAGCCAGCATTGTGCCGAGGTGTTTCCCCGAATCGCTCTGCAGAATGCCAAGCGCGGAGCCCAACGAGAGGCTGAGGTTGGTGCCCGTATCGCTGTCAGCGACCGGAAAGACATTGATGCTGTTGAGGTGCTCCTGTTGACCAATCACGCGATGAACGCCCGACACCAACGCATCGGCCAGACTGTCACCATCAATGTGTTTGCCGGCGTTACTCACGCGGCAGGATAAAAAATTGTCCCTGATGCCCCAGGACCACGCCGTCTGGAGTGATTTCTGCAACGACCGGGCCTTCAGCGAGCTGCGACCCCTCTCGTAACTTCGACATATTAATGAATACAAACCGGTCTTTCGGCTCGTCGCTATAGACATGAATATCGAGATGCAGCTCCGGAAGATTGAGTGCCCCTCGCGCGCGAATTTCCTGGAGCGTTGGATGAAGGTCGTCGGATGACACCGATGACGGATCCTGCGAAATTAAAACCGCTCTAACGGTGGCGATGGCGGTGGCGGCTTCGACTTCCGCGTCAGCCTCTTGTTGAGCAGGGACATTCTGTTGGGCAGTGGCAACTTTCTCCTCGAAGCTTGGTGGCAAAGTCGCTTCCGGCTGAGAAGGTCTACTGATCGTCGATACAGCAGTTTGTGTCGTCGAGGGCGAAGAATCGGGCCGCAGCAGCAAGCCGATCAGAACGATGAGGTTGATAGCAAGCAATACGCCTACAACCCAAAGCCAGCGAGGAACGGACGTCGCCCGCGGGCCAATCGGCACCGCCGCAAACTCGGCATTGCCTTGCTGCTGTCGGTCAGTTTCCGATTTCTTGAGCGCGTCGAGTATGAATGACATGCGCTAGTCCTTCGCGATTCTTGGGGTTGTCAGTCGCGGCGAGCCATCGGGCGTAAGCAATGAGCTCACCACGATCAGTGTCTGTTGCCCGGCCAGTCCATCAACGTCGAGACGATTATCTCGTTGAAAGAGCCTGACGATAGCCTGCAAACTGGCGTCATATTCGTCGCTGGCAATATTGTCACTGACATATCGCTGGTCGATATTGGCAAGGTTCTCTCGCAGCCAGATGACTTCGGCGCCGCGCATCCCCGGTAAAAGAGATATCGGTGTGCCGCCAGGTGGACGCCAAAGCAACATGAATTGACCAAACCAAAGGTCGGTAATTTCGCTGACGGGATGCGACACGGTGACGCCGCCGATCGACATCTCCGCCGTATTTCCGTTGATCGCCGTTAGGACCAGCTGGTGTGAACTGCCTGCCTCGTCGATGACCGTAAGCACTGCCGGCCGATTAAATTGTCGCAATCCGTTCCAGGAACCGCGTTGATTCAGACAGGCCAGTCCAGCCGCTGCCGCTTGCGAACATCCATTCTGCGAGCCTTTCGTATAATCAATACCCCAAAAATCGAACAGTGCCGCGAATGCAAAATCCGCGGTGGTCAGCTCTCCGGCCAGTGCGAGCTCCTCTGCCAACGTTGGCAACACCGCTGGAGTCACGGCTTCGGCCGCTGTGTCTGAGATCTCCTCACGGTCGATATTTTCGTCCACCGGGGTGTCAGTTGCAGGAGGCAGAACCGCTACGGGTACCTCAGCTGTGTTTGTCTCGCCAGTGTCTCGCGTTACAGACCAGATGCTGGCCGCAACAATGGCTGCTCCGACAATACCTGCCGCCATAGCAAGGCGTCGCGTCATCTTTTTGCCTTCCAGTTCACCCGATACCTCGGCAGCGGCGCGTTTGATCAGGCG
>CAZMRZ010000033.1:21243-30559 GCA_964568835.1 uncultured Woeseiaceae bacterium
TCTTTTTGCCTTCCAGTTCACCCGATACCTCGGCAGCGGCGCGTTTGATCAGGCGTCGGGAAACGATGCGTGATTCCTGGCTGTAGGCACCCAACAGAGCGCGATCGCAGATAACGTTGATCAATCGCGGCACGCCTTCGGAGATACGAAAAACTTCTTTCTTCGCGCCACCGTCGATGACCTCGCCGAGCGCGCCGGCAACGCGCAGTCGGTGTTCGATATAGTGCGCGGTCTCCTCGCGCGTAAGAGGCTCAAGGTGATAACGGCCCGTAATGCGTTGCGCGAGCTGTCGCAAATCATACTGACTCAGGAGCTCGCGTAATTCGGGTTGCCCGATCAGGATGATTTGCAGCAGTTTCTGTTTGGCCGTCTCCAGATTGGTCAGCAAGCGAACCTGCTCGAGGACGGCCGGCGCGAGATTCTGCGCTTCGTCGACGACCAGTATGGTCCGGCGTCCCTCGGAGTGAGCACTCAATAGATGGTGATTCAACGCATCCGTTAATGCCTTGATGCTGTCTTGTGGTTCGGGAACCGATATTCCCAGTTCTTCGCAAATGGTAAGGAGAAATTCGTGGACTGTGATCTGCGGATTCAGAACGACCGCAACATCGGCATTGTCGGGCATTCGATTCAACAGCAAGGTGCGAACCAACGTCGTCTTGCCGGTACCCACTTCACCGGTTAGCTGAACAAACCCACCACTTTCAGTGACGCCGTACACCAGGTGGGCAAGCGCCTCACCGTGCCGTTCGCTCATGAAAAGATAACGCGGGTCGGGCGTTATCGAGAATGGTTTTTCGTTGAGTCCAAAAAAGCGTGTGTACATCGAATTGATTCTACCCTATCGATCGAGGGTCTTGGCTCGGCTAACCGACAGCGATCCGAATTTTTCGCGAATCTCATCCACCGTCTCATCGATGACCGATGCGTTTTGCGTCGTATCACCCGCAAAAAGATCCGCCTGTTTGCCGGGTGCGAGATTGCTGCCGCCGACGCCCAGCAGTCGGATGCGGGCACCTGCATTGCCGGCAAGCCAGGCAGTCAACAGTTCGCGAGCGACCGCATAAATCAGATCGGTACCGTTGGCAGGTGGTTTGATACTCTTTTGTCGCGTGTAGGTCGTAAAATCGGCCCGCCGAATCTTCAGCTGAACGGTACCGGCGCAAAGCCCGGCTTTACGCAAGCGAGACGCCGTACGTTCAGTGAGTCGAAGCAGCTCTCTTTCCATAATCGATGGGTTCGACAGATCCTGTTCAAAGGTCTCCTCAGCGCTGATAGACTTTTCCTCGCGACTGGGTACGACCGGTCGGTTGTCGATGCCCGACGCACGGTCGCGGGTTTTTTGCGTGAACCGACCGAAAATGGGCTCAAGATCCCGGTCATCGGCCTGGCGAAGATCTCTGACAGTCGCAACCTTTATCTTTTGTAGCCGCTTCAGCGTTTCGCGCCCGATGCCGGGGATGACTTGAACGGGCAAGGCATCGAGTTTCTCGCGGTAAAGATCCGGCGTGACAACCGTCAATCCGTCAGGCTTGTCGAGATCGGATGCGATCTTTGCGACCAGTTTGTTTTCGGCGACTCCGACCGACGCAGCCAATCCGGTTTCGTCCTGTATGCGTTGCTTGATAATTGCCGCGATGGACTTCGGTGAGCCGAATAACTTGACGCTGGCAGTGACATCGAGAAAAGCCTCATCGAGGGACAGGCCTTCAACCAGCGGCGTGAAGTCGCGGAAGATGGCAAAAATGACCTGCGACGCTTCCTTGTAGCGAGACATTCTTGGTTTTACACGCAGCAGGTGGTCGCATCGTCGCATCGCCTCGGCCATGGGCATCGCGGAGCGAATTCCAAAGACACGCGCCTCGTAGCTGGCTGCCGCGACAACCCCGCGATTGCTGCTGCCACCGACAACCAGCGGTTTCCCTCTTAATTCCGGATTATCGCGTTGTTCGACGGACGCATAGAAGGCATCCATATCAACATGCAGAATGCTGCGTGTCGAAGTGGACATACCGCTATTGGCCGCGCTCGACAATATAGCGAGCGAGCCATTCAAGAGGAGCGGCGTCGTCGCCAAACTGTTCCAGGTTCCCGAGCGCCGACGCGAGCAGTTCGTCGCAGCGTTTGCGCGACGCGTCAATGCCAAACATCGCCGGGTAGGTTGCCTTATCCAAAGACTGATCCGACCCTGCTGGCTTGCCAATGACGTCGGTCTCGCCCTCGACATCAAGGAGGTCGTCTCTAATTTGAAACGCGATGCCAATGTCGCGACCGAACTGATCCAGTGCGGTCGAGTGTGCGGTGGGAAGGTCGTCACGAAGCAAACACGGCGAAACGATCGACGCGTGTATGAGAGCTCCGGTCTTCAGCGAATACATGTGCTCAAGTTCGACGGCGGTGAGAGCCGTACCCTCTGCATCAAGATCGATGGACTGGCCCCCCGTCATTCCAGTTGATCCACAGGCCTCGGCAACCAGGCGAACCAGGTTGATCGCGGCGCCTCGTGGTGCGCCTTCGATGTCTGCCAAAACAGAAAATGCGAGAGGCTGTAGCGCATCGGCCGCAAGAATCGCAGTCGCTTCATCGTATTGTTTGTGGACGGTCGGCTTGCCGCGCCGAAGATCATCGTTATCCATGGCCGGGAGGTCGTCGTGGACAAGCGAAAAAGCATGTATCAACTCGATCGCAGCTGCTGGAGCATCAAGCAGCGCAGCATCGACATTCAGACACTCTCCGGTCGCATAGACCAATAACGGGCGCACTCGCTTCCCGCCGTTCAATACGGCATATCGCATCGCGTCGTGCAGTCGCATTGGGCGGCTCGTTGGGAGCGGCAGCACCGCGTCCAGCCGATCGTTGATACGGGCTGTATAGCTGGCAATGCGATCTTTGAAATTCTCGGGCAAGGCGTCGTTCACCATCGATCTGGCCGTGTAGCGTACACCGAATTCAGGCACTGTGCGCGGCCTCGGCTGAGCTATAATTCGCGTCCTCTAACGGCTCGTACGACAGGATTATGACTATGCAGGCGACGGCCATTGCACAGCCGAACATCGCGCTCATCAAATACTGGGGCAAGAGAGATGTTGCCCGGAATCTGCCGGCGGTCGGCTCGATTTCGATCACCTTGAGCGAGCTGCATACGAAAGTGAGTGTCGAGCTGAGCGACGACCTCAACGACGATGTGTTGCTGGTCAACGGTGTCGATAGCCCAGCGATGCTGCGGCGGATTAGTGCCTGTCTGGACACGGTCCTTGGCGGACACCGATCGCGTGCCCGTGTGGTGAGTGAACACAATTTTCCAATTGCGGCTGGACTGGCATCGTCGGCATCGGCATTTGCAGCGACAACGGTAGCCGCAGCGGAGGCGGCGAAACTATCGCTCTCCACTCAGGAACTCGCGCGATTGGCGGGCGCATCGTCCGGTTCCGCCGCACGTTCCCTGTACGGTGGATTCGCAGAACTCAGGAATTCGAAAAATGCGATCGATGTGAAATCGCTGTGCACGATCGACGACTGGCCCTTGCAGGTTGTTGTTGCGATTACGGAGACTGGTGAAAAGCCAACGAGTTCGTCAGAGGCGATGGAGATATCTCGTCAAACGTCGCCTTTCTACACGAATTGGATCGAACAGCAGGATCACGATCTGGATGTTGCTCGAGACGCCATCATGAGAAAGGACTTCGCGGGGCTCGCGACGATCGCCGAACACAATTGCCTGAAGATGCACTCCGTCATGTGGGCTTCACGACCGCCAATGGTGTTTTGGAATTCCGCGACCATGCGATGCATGCAAACAGTACGGCGTTTGCAGGGAGAGGGCTGCAATGTTTTTTTTACGATCGACGCAGGCCCGCAGGTAAAGGCGGTTTGCCTGCCCGGCGACGCGGAAGCGGTCAGGATTGCTTTGGCCGAAACATCCGGTGTGCAGAAAATAATGACCAGCGGTCTGGGCCCCGCCGCTCGTTTGATTGACGAGCAATGATCACCGCACTGAAAGCCAGCGCTCCCGGCAAAGTCATACTCAGCGGAGAGTATGCCGTTCTCGACGGTGCGCCGGCGATTTGCATGGCCCTTGACCGTCGAGCGCGCGTGACGTTGTCTGAAGTGTCGGGCGATACATTCAGGGTCACCGCGCCGGGATTTAGCGATACCGCGGCGTGTTTTCAGATATCCGATGGAGATATTCAGTGGGACGATGCCGGTGAAGTGCTTGGCGTCGTCGATTCGGTCTGGCGTGCCGCTGGCATGGAACGACTCGCCACACAGGCGATCGAGCTGGATACCGTCGTGTTCACGGATTCCTCATCCGGCTCAAAAGTCGGTATTGGGTCGAGCGCGGCGCTCGTTGTTGCCCTCTGCGCAGCGCTCAAGAACTCGGCCGACGTTGCCGCGATCCAGAGTATGGCTTTGAGAGCGCATGCCGATTTGCAGGGCGGAGTGGGTAGCGGAGCGGATATAGCCTGCAGCTTATACGGTGGTCTGATTGAATACCGCAAGGAAGGATCGTCGGTCGCACGCCTGGCGTGGCCTCAAAACCTGTCCTGGCGACTGATCTGGACGGGTACCTCAGCAAGCACAAAAGACAAGCTGGATCATCTTGATGCGGGCATCAGCAAGCCGTCGCGGGTGCGACTGGCGGGCGCGTCTGAAACAATGGCGGAGATTTGGCGGGGCGGTGATGCCGTTGAGATTACCGATAGCTACAAAGACTATTGCGAGCGTCTTCACGAATTCAGTGTTGACCACGATCTCGGCATATTCGATGCTGGTCACGACGCGCTGTGGCAGGCGGCCAAAGCGATGGACCTGATATACAAACCCTGTGGTGCGGGTGGCGGGGACATCGGCATCGTAATCGGGACAGACGAAGTCGCAGTCGAACAATTTGCCCGAAACCTGGCGCCAGGTCAGTCGATATTGGATGTGCGCCTTAGTGAAACCGGAGTCCGGATTGAGAAGTCGGAAACAGCATAATCATGAGTGATTCGCGCATCTCGGGCCTGTACAAACTGGGCGTTGCGGAACGCATAGCCAGGCTCGAAGAGCTGGGGTGGCTGACTGTGGATGCGGCGCGCGAATTGCGAGCCGGCCGTCAGGTCATTTCGGCGCTGGCAGCGGACAATATTATTGAGAATGTCGTCGGGGTTTTCGGGCTGCCGTTGGCAATAGCGCCGAATTTCGTCGTCAACGAGCGCGAATGTATCGTGCCGCTGGTGGTAGAAGAGCCGTCAATTGTGGCCGCACTCAGCGGCGCTGCGGCGCTGGCGAGAAACACTGGCGGTTTCTCCGCGACGCTCGCCGAGTCTCTGCTCACCGGTCAGGTGCACCTTGTTAATGTTGCGGACGTTGATGTGGCGATTACCTCGCTCACGGAATCTGCTGCTGAACTCATTGAGCTGGCGGACAATGTTCATCCGCGACTGAAGAGTCGGGGTGGGGGCGTCAGGGATATTGAGTTTCGCGTGCTACAAATGAGCGACGGCTCTGACTTGATCGTCGTGCACGTGCTGGTCGATACCTGCGATGCGATGGGTGCGAATCTGGTCAATACGATCTGCGAAGCGATCGCGCCGAGAATTCAGACGCTGTGCGGCGGCGATATCGCGCTGCGAATATTGTCCAACCTGGCGGACCGATCAATCTGTTCAGCCGCTGTCCGCTACGAAGCCAGGGACCTTGCCACCGAGACAATGTCGGGTGACGAGGTTAGAGACCGGATCGTACTTGCCAATGAAATCGCACTTGCCGATCCGCACCGGGCTGTGACGCACAACAAAGGTGTGATGAATGGAGTCGATGCGCTCGCGATCGCTACCGGCAACGACTGGCGAGCGATAGAGGCGGGTGTTCACGCGTATGCTGCCCGCGGCGATCGTTACTCTTCCCTGACACGATGGTCGGTCGATAAGAGCGGCGATCTGCTGGGCGAGATCGAGTTGCCGTTGAAGCCGGGCATTGTCGGAGGGACCTTGTCGTCGAACCCGGCCGCAGCTCTGGGTCTCGCAATCGCGGGCGTGGAGTCTGCGGCGCAGTTGGCGGAGCTCATGGCGGTGGTCGGTCTGGCCCAGAATTTCGCGGCGCTTCGTGCGCTCGCGACCAGCGGAATCCAGAAAGGTCATATGCGATTGCACGCGCGCAGTCTCGCGTCGGCAGCAGGGGCGCCTGATCATCTGCTGGATCGGGTTGTCGACAAGCTTGTCGAAAGCGGCGACGTCAAAGACTGGAAAGCGACTGAAATACTTGCGGCTCTTCTCGGCGAAAAAGCAGACGACAACGCTGCCGCTTCGACAGCGGCGGGCAAGATAATCCTGCTCGGAGAACATGCTGTCGTCTACGGACGTCATGCTGTCGCTCTGCCGATCCCGGATGCCGTAACCGCGAGGGCCTCGCTCTCCGATAGCCATACAACGCTACGCATTCCAGACTGGGGTCTGAACACGATCGTCAGCATCGATGCAGTAGATGGTGTCGATGCGGCGATTAATCTTATTCTGCAAAAACTTGGCGCTGCCGATTCGACGTTCGACATTCGAGCGACGTCGTCTTTGCCGCGCGGGATGGGACTGGGTTCTTCGGCAGCGATCGCTGTCGCGATCACACGCGCCATCGCGCAGTGCATGGAGATGGAGCTCAGCCTCGAAACGATCAACGCGATTGCTTACGAATGCGAAATTCTCGCGCACGGTAAACCCTCGGGAATCGACAATGCGATCTCGTGTTACGGCGAGGCGATGCTGTTCCAGAATGCGGGAGTGTTAGATATGACGGCGCTGGAGCTGGATGAAGTCCCGCCGCTGTTGATCGGTTTCAGTCACGAAAGCGGCGCGACGCTTGAACAGGTCGCCGGCGTCCGCGAGCGCTACGAGGCGGAGCCACGAAGATTCGATGCCGTGTTCGATCAGATGGACGAACTCAGTCGCGGAGGTGCCGAAGCGCTGAAGGCAGGGAACTACGACGAACTGGGCCGTATGATGAATATCTGTCAGGGGCTGCTGAACGCTATTGGTGTATCCACTCCGGATCTGGAGAACATGGTTTCAATGGCTCGCCAGAACGGCGCGCTCGGCGCCAAACTGACCGGTGCTGGTGGCGGTGGTTCGATTGTGGCTTTGTGCCCGGGAACACAAGAAGCGGTGCGGTCGGCATTGCAGGGCGCCGGTTATGCGACATTGCCACTCAATCAAGTCGGGAGGCCCCAGCGTGGATAAATTGCATCGGATCGTATCTTCCGAAAACGAGGAGCTCATTCTCGTCGATGCCGAAGACAATGTGACCGGCTATGGCAGCAAAGCGGAATGCCACGACGGTGCTGGCGTACTGCACCGCGCCTTTTCGTTGTTTCTCTTTAATGACGATGGCGAGTTGTTGCTGCAGCAGCGCGGCAAAGATAAACGCTTGTGGCCGGGGTTTTGGTCGAATAGTTGCTGCAGCCACCCGCGGCGCGGCGAGACTCTGGCGATCGCGACCGCGCGGCGCCTGAGTGATGAGCTCAATATTTCGGCGGAGCTCGAGTACGTTTACCAGTTTTGCTATGAAGCCCTTTTCAGTGAAGCCGGGTCAGAGAATGAGCTGTGCCACGTGTTCCTTGGCAAGGTCGACGGAGAAATTCGTCCGAACGATAGTGAAATCGATAGCGTCCGCTATGTCTCGGCTACGGACCTGGACGCGGAATTCGTCGAGCATCCGGAACGGTTTACGCCGTGGTTCAAGAAGGAATGGCAGTCGCTGCGAAGTGACTACGCCGACCCGTTGGGTCGTTACGCTATATAGCGGTAGTACTCGATGCCAAGGTCTGAGAAGTGGCGCTCGTCTCGGGTACCGACGCGGTCAATGACGAATTCATTTCGGGCGATGTAGTCGAGACCCGGCGTCCGTCGACCATCGTGAAGCGCTTCGTACTGCTCGCGGTCGAGGTCGAGCGTCAATTCCATCGCGTCGGCAAAATTAATTTTCGCTGCGGCTTCGCGCCAGTTTTCGGCCATAAAGAAAGGAATGACCTCAGCCGCATCGCCACTGCCGTATCCCAGCGTCAGGACCTCTTCGCCAACGGAAAGACAACCCTCTTCGAGGGCTTGTTCAAACCCGGCGGCCATCCATGCGGGAAGCGCGGCAGTGTAGAGATTGCCCAGGTCCAGCATGGTGTCGCTGCCAAGGCGAAGCTTGTCCAGAATCTCGTAGCGGTAGTGGCGTGATGCGCGGAATGCGCGCAAAACGGCCATGGCCATCGGATACGCTTCGTGCTGCAAGCGTTCAGGTTCTGCGAGTTCTGAGATGTTCGGCTTGCTGGCCATTTCCACGAGCACCGCATCGACGTCGACACCGGCTTCATAGCAGTAAGATGCAAGCTCGGCACGATCCTCGGCGTTGCCTTGCCCGAGCGCGAACAGATACGAGACCGCCCAGCCTGTTTCCGGCATACGGCGGTAAGGCCGATGCAGAAACAGCGTCCGCAGTGAGCGCAGGTGGTCAATCGAGTTGAGGCCGCGCTTCTCGTACATATCATCCAGCGCATGCAGTGTTTCGTCGATGTAACAGGTCGTCGAGAACTTGCCATTGAAGACGGGGAAATCCTGAACCTGATGTGTCTCGCTGCGGTCCTGACCGCAGAAACGCATCATCGGTTTGCGGAAATCCATGATGCGATAGTCGGACGCCGAGCCAGATCCGATCAGGTCAACGACCGCGAGCTTGGGATCTTCCTCGAGCAACATCGCGACGGCACCAGCGCCCTGCGTCGGCTCTCCCGAGCTTCCACGGGCGTATTCTGCGATATCGGCGCAAACGACAATCGCCTGGCTGCCCGCCCCATCCAGCGCCAGATGTCGGATTGCGCCCTTCATGCCGTACACACCGCCGAGGCAGGCGTGCTTGAACTCCGGCACTTCGCAACTGCGAGAGATTGGCGGAAGGCCACGTGCCACCAGCGCTTGATCGACCATGCCTTTGACGATGATCGCGCCTGCAGAATTGTCCGTACTCGACTCCGTGCCGAGACCGAGAAACTTCACTCGGCTGGGATCGACGTCATATTGGTCGATCAGACGGATGACAGCGTTGGCCGCCATCGTATAAACGCTGTGATCTGGCCCACGAACGCGGAAGCTGCGCCCGACGACTTCGCGAATCTTCGGCCATTGATTATCTGTCCAGCCACACCAATCCTCCAACCACACGCGGTACGGCGGTATGTACGCGGCAAGTCCGCTGATTCCGATTGGTTTTCTGTGGTTGGATTGATTCATAGGTGGTGTCTGCTTAGCCCGGCGATTTTAGTGTCCTTGGGCGTTTAGCTCAACTACTTATTCTACAGTGA
>CAZMRZ010000034.1:0-6257 GCA_964568835.1 uncultured Woeseiaceae bacterium
TGGAAGAATTCTCCGATGAATCCGGCGCTGTGGTATCCGGCCGGTTCAAGCTCAATATGGCCGCATTCAAGACCGTTGGGGACTGACCCGGGCGCATAGCGCCCAGCACCCAGAGTGGTGATTGGCGCAATATGAAAATTGTTTACAATCCTGCCCATTCATAATGTCCACAAGCAAGAAGTGACATGAGAGGCAAGGCAAGTGGGCGAAGAAATCCGCGAAACAAGATCCGACGTGCAGGCAGACAGGGACCTTTTTAAGGCAACCCTGCCATTCGGTGTTGAGTCGGTAAAGACCAGCTGGTGGGTCGTCGGCTCGACTTTCCTGATGTTGCTCGCATCGCTATCCGGTGCCGCCCTCGCACCCGCTTGGTCATTACGTCTGATGTTCTCCCTGTTGTCGGCCTTGTTACTAATGCGCGCCTTCATTACGTACCACGACTATATGCACAACGCGATTTTGTCACGGTCTCGACCCGCATGGTGGTTGTTCCGCCTATACGCCGTATTTGCACTCACGCCGCCGCGATCGTGGAAGAATAGTCACAATTTTCATCATGGTCATGTCGGTAATATTGATGCCGCCAGCGTCGGCGCCTTTGCGTTGATGACCACTGACACGTGGCGCGACGCTTCCCTCGCGGCGCGCATAGCCTATCGGGTCGAGCGTCATCCGCTGACCGTTCTAGGCGGGTACTTCACGATCTTCTTCCTCAGCGTCACGTTGCTGCCATTTTTGAGGAACCCAACCCGACACTGGGACTCGCTGCTTGTACTGCTCGGTCATGGCACGCTGATTGCGGCGTTGTGGATCCTGGGTGGCTTCGACGTTGCGTTTTTCGTCGTCTTGTTGCCAATGACAATCGCTTCGATGCTCGGCAGCTACTTATTCTTCGCTCAACACAGCTTCGAGAACATGCGAATTTTGCCAACGGAGACATGGACCAGTCGTCGTGCGGCGATGGAGTCCTCCAGCTACTTGAAGCTGAATAAAGTCATGCGTTGGTTCACCGGCAACATTGGCTATCATCATATTCATCACCTGAATGTACGTATCCCGTTCTATCGACTTCCCGAGGCGATGGAGGCCATTCCAGAGCTTCAATCGCCCGTGACAATAACGCTCTCGCTAAAGGACATCGCGGCAAGCTTCCGATGTTGCCTGTGGGATGAGGGGCTGCAGCGAATGGTCTCGTATCGGGAGTTCGCCAGAGCGGCAGCGTAGCCGCGAATGAGGGCGCGACAGCGTCCCGACGGCGCGATTCAATCCCACTAGACGTTGCGGAATAAAACGCTTTCTGACTAAATAGCGGTCCTAATAAAAATGCGGCCAAATTAGAGCTGCCGGGACGATCATGCCAACATTCATTGACCCACTTTTACGCGCCTTGCAGGTAGGTGCCGACCGCACCGCGGTGCTCGACGAGGGCAAAGCGACCAGTTATCGAGAGCTGTGGACACGCTGCCGAAAGCTCGCCGGCATGGTCTCCGCGAAAGGTGCCGTACCCGGCGATCGGATTGCGATACTCGCCGATAATTCACCACAATATATTGAAATGTACGTGGGTTTGCCCGCCGCCGGATTCGTGATCGTGCCGCTCAATACCCGCCACGCTGAACCGGAGCTGCACTACGCACTCGAAGATGCCGGCGCCAAACTGCTGATCACCGATCGCGCCCCGGGCACGCTGAGTGATCTCGTCGATTCGGTTATCAGTGTGCCGGACGACTATGAAGGATTGGTCGAAAATGCCGCCGAAATGGATCTTGGAATTGGCATAAGCGAAGACACGCTGGCTGGCCTTTTTTACACGGGCGGCACGACGGGTGCATCGAAGGGCGTGATGCTGTCACACCGCAACCTGATCGCCAACGCGATGCACAACATGACGATTGCGCTGCCGTCGCAGGAGAACGTCTGGCTGGTTATGGCGCCGATGTTCCATGCGGCCGGAACCAACTCGGTGCTGCTCGGAATCTGGTCAGCGAGCTGCCAAATTCCGCTACGGGTTTTCGACCCGGCGACGGCTCTCGACCTGATCGAGCAACATGGCGTTACGCATACGCTCGGTGTGCCAGCAATGATTGCAGCGATCACCGAGTTACAGCTCAAGGAGCCACGAGATACATCGACGTTACAGCTCGTGTTGCACGGTGGTTCGCCGATCGCGACCGAGGTCATTCGGCGCGCCCACACCGCGTTTCCCAGCGCGGGATTCGGGCATGTCTACGGAGCGACCGAGACCTCACCGCTCGTGACGGGCATGCGTAACGAAGAGCTCTACCTTGACGAGCCACGCGGCCGTTCCTGCGGCCAGGCATTGGTCGGCGTTCAGATCAAGATCGTCGATGAGCAAGGCAATGAATTACCAACCGGCGAGGTTGGCGAAGTTGCCACAAGCGGTGCCAACGTCATGCTGGGTTATTGGCAGAAACCGGAGCAGACGGCAGAGGTGCTGCGGGACGGCTGGTACCACACGGGTGACCTCGGGCGGTTCGATGCCGATGGCTACCTGTACCTTGTGGATCGAGCCAAGGACATGATCGTGACCGGCGGCGAGAACGTCTACTGCAGCGAAGTTGAAGAAGCCCTGTACAAGCATCCTGCGGTGCTGGAAGCCGCTGTGATTGGCATTCCGGATGGTAAGTGGGGAGAGGCCGTGCATGCCGTCGTCGTGCCGCGCGAAGCCATTGGCGAGGAAGAGTTGGTCGAGTTCTGCCGCGAACATATTGCCGGCTACAAACTGCCGAAATCCATCACATTTTCGGACACTGAACTGCCGAAGTCCGGACCGGGAAAGATTCTGAAGCGCGAGCTGCGCAAACCGTTCTGGGAAGGCAAAGAAGAAGGGATCAACTGACCGGTGAAGTTTTGAGTTTCCGCATTCGTGGGGTCTTTTTGTACTGATAGCGCTGCATGCGACGGAGGATGTTGTCGAGCATCTTTATCGCTGCGATTATGTGAGGGCCTTTGTTGAGCATGACGCAATCGGCGCGCTGTGACAGTGCCGCGTCAGAAATCTCGGCGCGTGAGGGCCGACCCGTCTTGGTCGTGCGCTCCAATACCTGGGTTGCCCAGATAACCGGTATTTGAGCGGCCTCGCATAGCCAGAGTATCTCTTCCTGAAGCTCGGCAAGGCGCTCCCAACCTGCCTCTATTGCCAGATCTCCCCGAGCGATCATGACGGCGGTTGGATAGCGGCGCATCGCCGTCAGCAGCAGTCGCGGCAGGTTCTTGAAACCTTTCTTGGTTTCGATTTTGATGATGAGACCAAGATTATTGTCGCTCGTCGCCAATAGTTCGTCCTGGAGAGAGATGACATCTTCGGGTCGTTTGACGAAGGATTGGCTCACGGCGTCGGCATGCTCGATGACGAATCCGAGATTGTCCTTATCCGATCGGGTTAGCCCCGGCAATCGTATGTCGCTGTCGGGAAAGTTGATGCCACGGTCGCCACGCAGGCGGCTGCCTGTCGGCTTGGCTTTGGTAACGGCTATCTCCAGATGCTCATCACGAACTGATTCGATAACACCTGCGATTTTGCCGTCATTCAACAACACTCGGTCGCCCGCTGAAACAAAGTCGAACACTTCAGGCTGTCGGCAAGAGATATGAGCAGGCTCGACGATTTTTCCATCGGAGTCTTCGACCGCCGGGGCGCCCGGAATAGCGTCCCGGTCAAGATACAATGTGTCACCGGGCCGCAGCAGAAGAGGCAGTTCAACGGCCGGTAACTCACCGACGCGGTACGTCAGCTTCTCGCCCTCGTCTTTGCGAATCAGGCGCAATTTCATTCCCGTAGCAAGGTAGGCCGCCTTGTAACTCTCGAGGACGATACCTTTATCATCCTTGCTGACGACCCTGAAGACTCTTTTCCTGCCACGCGTGTCCTTGAAGCGAATCTTGTCGCCTTCATGCGCGAATTCGACGCAGTCGCGCGAAACCGGTATTACCGCACTCTTGGTGCCTCGCCAGACTTCGTCTTCGGGAATGAATCGAACCCGCCGGGGCGCGATCGTCCGGCCCATAGGGTCACGTCGTGGACGGACGCGAAATATTTTGGGACCCGGACAGAGATCACCGGTGCGGATCTTTGGACCTGCGAGGTCCATGACAATTTTGCAGTTTCTCTGCGTGTCATTACTGGCTGTGCGGACATTACGGATCATGTCAGTCCAAACGTCTTTATCGTCATGCGCGCAGTTGATTCGTGCGACACCCATTCCCGCCGTCAGCATTTCCGTTACCAGCGAAGGATTGGTGGCAGCCTCGCGCGGCAACGTGACCATGATGCTGACATCCCGACCCTCCGGTGCTGCACCCAGAATCGCCTGCTTGTGCGCATCGCTCCCCGGCATCTCGAGGTTCGGTTCGCCAAGCTCGAAGTCGTCGACGGAGGCTGTCTGTCCTGACATCGCCTGCAACGCCGTTCGTACCGCACGTAGAGATGCCATCACATTGCGCCCGGCGCGGGTGAGTGATGACAGGCCCAGATCCGCCAGATCTTCCTGGAGCTCTCTGATATCACTGTCTCTGAGCGCCAGGTAGTGCACGAGATTGCGGGCGCTGTCCTGGTAGTCCGGATGCACCGCCGATAGATCGGTGGCGTATTTGGATTCGAATTCCCGGCACCGTTCGCTGATGTCCTGCAGCCTGGCGTTTACGAGCGAGATTTTGTCGGACTTGGCCACGTGTGCTCCTATCTACTTCATTTATAGAGCATTTCCACACGCTTCACACCTATGGATATCACGTACGCGTCGCGTTCGATTCGCTTTTGCTATGATCCGCATTCGAAAACGAGGGGCTTCAATGAAATTCAAACTTGCCGCGATCGTGCTTACGTTCGCTTTGCTCAGTGCGTGTGGTCCAAAAGAAGATGATCCACTGCTCACGGAGGCTGCGCCGACGTCTGATGAGCTATTCGATGTGGCGGTTCAGGAAATGACAAGCGCCTACTTTTCGCACGTTCCCGAGGCGGCGACGCAGCTGGGTCTCTCCGAGGATGTCGTCCCCGGCACGAATCGCAGGATGATGGATCGATCTCTGTCCGGCAATGCGGCTCGTAACCAGTCCATAGAGAAAGCGCACGCGGCGCTGGAGGCTGTCGACTCTGAATCACTGAGCGGCGAGCGGCAGCGCACGCATGCAGTATTGACGACGATTTTCGAAGGCGCCCTGTCCCCGTCGCGCGTTGTCGATTACGGCACGACCATGGGGGCGTGGACCGCCTGGTTCCTGCCTTACCCCATTGTTCAAAATTCCGGACCCACCGTCGATATTCCGAATTTTCTAAGCTCGCAGCAGCCCGTCACGAATCAAGAGGAGGCTGAGGACTATCTTGTTCGGTTGTCCACCGTGACGGCGGCGCTCGACGGCGCGCTCGAAAGCTATCGGGACGGCGTGCAAAAGGGTGCGATTCCGCCGGACTTCATCGTCAATAAATCACTGGCTGTCGTTGAATCGTTTATCGAGCCGGCGGCAGATCAGAACGCGTTGTACCAGTCGTTCAGCGAGCAGTTGGAACAGGCCGGGATAGAGAACGCGCAGGATTACGCTGATCGCGCCTTGCTGATGATCGAGGCTGACATAAGGCCTGCCTACCAGCGAATTGCCGATTACATGAGCGAGATCAGCGCGTCCGCGCCGCATGATGCTGGCGTTTGGCGCCTGCCGAATGGTGAGGCACTGTATGCGGCGATGATCCGGCACATGACGGACTCTGATTTATCGGCGGACGATGTCCACCAGACGGGCCTCGATGAGGTCGATCGCATAAAACGGCAGATGGACGAGATTTTGCGATCGGAAGGCTACGTCGATGGAACGGTTGGCGAGCGTATGCAGCAACTTAATGTTGAGGCACGCTTTTTGTACAGCAACGATGCCGACGGCAAAGAGAAATTGCTGAGCGATGTGCGCGCGTATGTCGTTGGCATGTACGCCGAATTGCCGAGCTGGTTCCACAAGGTGCCGCAGCACAAGGTTGAAGTGCTAATGGTTCCCGAGTTCAGTCAAGCGTCCGCGCCGATGGGTTACTACAACAATCCCGCGCCCGACGGTTCGCGACCCGGCTACTACTTTATTAACCTTCGGGACACGACCTTACATCCCAGTTGGACCTTGAAAACCTTGAGTTACCACGAGGCCGTGCCCGGGCATCACCTCGACGGTTCAACCGCAATCGATCGGGCGGTTCCGATGATCGTCAAAGCCCTGTGGTCCAATACCAGTGGTGAGGGTTGGGCGCTCTACGC
>CAZMRZ010000034.1:6357-30349 GCA_964568835.1 uncultured Woeseiaceae bacterium
TAAAGATCCTCGCACTGCGCGAGGAAGCCAGAGAGACACTCGGCGATGCGTTCGATATTCGCGACTTCAACCAGCAAGTGCTGGATGTGGCATCGGCGCCATTGCCGTATATTGAATTAACGGTGCGGGATTGGATCGCAGCGTCATCTGAATCGGAATCATTAAATGATGTTGGAGAGTAATCAATGCGCGTAGACGCGATAACCATCGGCAACAATCCTCCCGAAGACGTTAACGTCATCATCGAAGTTCCGCTCGGTGGGCAACCGATCAAGTACGAGTTGGACAAGGAGGCGGGCACCTTGGTCGTTGATCGCTTCCTCTACACGCCCATGTCGTATCCCGGCAATTACGGCTTTGTTCCACACACGCTTTCCGAAGATGGTGATCCGATCGATGTTCTGGTCGTAAACACGCGTGAACTGGTGCCGGGCTGCTTGATCAACGTACGGCCCGTCGGCGTTTTGATCATGGAGGATAACGCGGGTCAGGACGAGAAAGTTATCGCCGTGCCGTCAACGCATTTAACAAAACGCTATGACCACGTTGTGGAGCACACGGACCTGCCCGACATCACGATGCAACAGGTCGAGCACTTCTTCGAACACTACAAGGATCTGGAGCCCGGCAAATGGGTTCGCATCGGCGACTGGTATGGCGCCGAGAAAGCCAAAGAGCTCATCGTCGAATCCATAGAGCGCGCCGAAAGAAGCGAACAAAGAGCACCGTAGAGGAGTCATAAATGTCTGGTTTGTATTTTGAAGAGTTTTCAATCGGTCAAACCTTTGACCACGCGATACGGCGCACGATCACGGAGACCGATAACGTGCTCTTGACGACGATGACGCATAACCCGGCGGCCTTGCATCTTGATGCCGAGTATATGAAGACCACGGAGTTCGGTCGGCCGTTGATCAATAGCTGCCTGACCCTGAGTTTAATGGTCGGCATATCGGTGGGTGATACGACAAATCGAACAGCCGTCGCCAACCTGGGTTGGGATGAAGTGCGTTTTCCGAAGCCCCTGTTCTGCGGTGACACGATACGTGTCGAAACCGAAGTTCTGGAGTTGCGTGATAGCCGGTCCCGGCCCGATAACGGCATCGTCGTCTTCGCGCATCGCGCCTTCAATCAGGACGACGATCTGGTCGGCGAGTGCAAGCGCTCCGCCTTGATGCTGCGGAAAGACAAATGATCCGTAGCTTCCTGTTTGTACCGGCCGACAGCGAACGCAAATTACAAAAAGCGGGCGATGTCGGTGCCGATGCCTTGATTCTGGATCTCGAGGACTCGGTCGCGGCTGACGCTCGTCCCGATGCACGCGTCCTTGCGCGCGAATACATCGATGGCAAGACGGACGTCTGGGTACGAATCAATCCCATGGATACCGACGATGCCGCAGCAGACCTCGAAGGCGTCATGCCGTCAGCTCCCGCTGGAATAGTGCTGCCCAAGCCGCGCAGCGCGGCAGCAGCGATAGAACTGGACGAGCAGCTCTCCCGGTTGGAATCGGAAAACGACATCGAAGTGGGGAGCACCGGGATCTTGCCTTTGTGTACCGAGCATCCGGAAGCGCTTTTCACGCTGAATAGCTACATTGGCGCGACCAATCGCCTGGCTGGCTTGTCCTGGGGAGCGGAGGACCTGAGCGCGGCTGTCGGCGCGACCACGAATCGTGATGAGGGCGGTAATTGGTTGCCGACCTACGAGATGGCCCGGTCGTTTTGCCTGCTCGCGGCCACCGCTGCGGAAGTTGCTGCCATTGATACGGTTTTCACTGATTACAAAGATGCTGAAGGGTTGCGACGATATGCCTCAAATGCACGACGTGACGGATTTTCAGGAATGCTCGCCATTCACCCGTCGCAGGTTGCGTTGATAAACGCCGCTTTCCTGCCAAGCGCTGAAGAGCTGCAACGCGCATCTCGAATTGTCGAGTTGTTCGATGCAAACCCCGGTGCTGGCACAATCGGCATGGATGGCAAGATGATCGATCGACCGCACTTGGTGCAGGCACGACGAATACTGGAATTGGCTCGACACCTGGAAAATTAAAGGCAACCACCATGGATAAGAATTTATACCCCGTTCCCGAGGGCACTAAAGAGCGCACGCTTGTCAACAAAGCACAATACGATGAGATGTACGCAAGGTCTGTCGACGATAACGAAGGATTTTGGGCTGATCAGGCCAAACGTGTTGACTGGATTAAGCCATTCACCAAAGTGAAAGATGTCAGTTTTGCCAAGGACGATCTTCATATCCGCTGGTACGAAGACGGCACCCTCAATGTTTGCTACAACTGCGTGGATCGACATCTTGCGACCAAAGCAGATGACGTCGCGATTATCTGGGAAGGCGACGACCCCAATCGCGACCTGAAAATTACCTATTCCGAACTTCACGAGCGCGTCTGCAAATTCGCCAATACCCTTAAGGCATTGGGCGCCAAGAAAGGCGACCGCATCACTATCTACATGCCAATGATTCCGGACGCAGCGATTTCCATGCTCGCGTGTGCCCGTATTGGCGCCATTCATTCTGTTGTCTTTGGCGGTTTCTCGCCGGACGCGTTGGCGGGCCGTATTCACGATTGCGAATCGAATATTGTCATCACGGCGGACGAAGGTTTGCGCGGTGGGAAGGGTATTCCACTCAAGGCAAACGTTGATGCCGCGGCCGAGCGCGACGAAGTCACAACACTTGAAAAAGTGCTGGTCATTCGAAATACGGGAACGGATATTGGCTGGGTTGACGGACGCGATGTCTGGCTGCATGAAATGGAAGAGCAGGTAAGTGCCGATTGCCCCTGCGAAGAGATGGGCGCCGAAGATCCGCTGTTCATTCTGTATACCTCGGGTTCGACGGGGAAACCGAAAGGCGTTTTGCATACGACCGGTGGCTATCTTGTCTTCGCCGCTATGACGCACGAGTACGTGTTTGATTACCACCCCGGTGATATTTACTGGTGCACGGCCGACGTCGGATGGGTTACCGGTCACAGCTATATTGTGTACGGGCCGCTGACGAACGGCGCCACAACGCTGATGTTCGAGGGAGTGCCGAATTACCCAACGACGTCACGATTCTGGGAAGTGTGCGACAAGCACCAGGTCAATATCTGCTACACGGCACCGACCGCCATTCGCTCATTGATGCGTGATGGGGACGATCCCGTGAAGAAAACTTCTCGTAAGAGTTTGCGTCTTTTGGGCTCGGTCGGTGAGCCGATCAATCCGGAAGCATGGGAGTGGTACTACCACGTAGTCGGCGAGGAGCGCTGCCCGATCGTTGATACCTGGTGGCAGACTGAAACCGGCGGAATATTGATTAGCCCTCTGCCTGGTGCGACGGCGCTGAAACCGGGCTCGGCAACCACACCGCTGTTCGGCATCATGCCGGCAATCGTGGACGCCGAAGGTAATGTGCAGGAGGGAATCGCTGAGGGTGTTCTGACCATTACCGACAGCTGGCCCGGACAAATGCGCACCATTTACGGTGATCACCAGCGCTTCATTGAAACCTATTTCTCTACGTTTGAAGGCAGTTACTTCACGGGCGACGGTGCGCGGCGCGATGAAGACGGTTATTACTGGATCACAGGACGTGTCGATGACGTTCTGAATGTGTCCGGACATCGCATGGGTACCGCCGAGGTCGAGAGCGCTTTGGTCGCGCACAAGGACGTCGCGGAAGCAGCGGTCGTCGGCTATCCGCATGACATCAAAGGACAGGGAATCTACGCCTACGTCACCTTGATGGGTGGCGTCGAATCCAGCGACGAACTGAAGTCGGAACTGCAACTGTGGGTTCGCAAGGAGATCGGGCCAATCGCCAAACCGGATTTGCTGCAGTGGGCACCCGGGTTGCCGAAAACGCGCTCTGGAAAAATCATGCGCCGCATTCTCCGCAAGGTCGCGGCTGATGACTTTGACAATCTGGGGGATACGTCGACGCTGGCGGATCCGGCAGTGGTCGATGACTTGATTGAGAACCGCCAGAATCGCAGCGGCTAGAGAGAAGACGGACTAAAGAGGTGGACTAGAACGCAGCGTCAGGCTTTGATCTGGTCGGGTGGGATTTTTTCCGCCAGACTGTTCTCAAGCTCGTCTATGAAGCTGTGATCGATTTCGTTCTGACCGGTATCGGTCAGTGCCTCAACGACGTCATCGTCTTCAAACGCGGTTTCCCGTGGGATGTTGGAGGGCTCGAGTTTCTGTGTTTCCTGCAAGCCCGGGTCAGTCGACTGATCAACGACGGCCTGTGAACCGCTGTTGCTTTTGCCGTCGCGATCGTTGCGCTGGTACTCGGCGACCTGACGTTCGTAAGCTCTGACAAACTCTTCACCAAACATCTGCGGGAATCGGCCACCGCCTTTCTCCGTGATGATCGGATAGAGATCGCGGTACAAATCCCAGTATTTCATCTGGGCCATGAAGCTAAAGAGCTTCTTGCCCATCGTACGATCAAAGCCTTCCTGCAATTCATCAGGCTCAAATCGATCGGCGAACTCGATGAACGCGCTGTTCATCGCATCAAGAAATGCGTTTTGGTGGTTAATCAAGTCGCGGCATACTTCGCGGATAGAATCCTGTGCGCCCAGGTATTCGCCTTCGCCACCAATGAGGAGTTGCTTTAACAAGTCGTTGGTGTTCTCAGAGAACTTCATCGGATTGTTGTGACGGGGCAGTACGGTTGTTTGATCCAGACGGAACGTATTTTTGAGGTTTGCCCGACTCGCCAGAAGATCAGACATGCCTTTGACAAACTCTCGCAGAACCTGACCGGCCGTCATCATCATTTCGGCTCTGTTGACCGAAGGGTGGAGTTCGACGCGGTTTACGCCCAGACCGTCGAGGAACGAGTCGAACAGGTCTTCAGCGGTGACGCGGACCGGCGCATCGCTTGCTTTCGTACCGACGTCTTTGATCGGCTCCTCGGTCTTCGTATCGACTTTCGGTTCGGGCTCAGCTTTGTCACCGCCACCAAACAGCACTGACTGGAATTCTTCGTCGCCGGTGATTTCTTCTTCATCAAGCAGTTTCATCCCGGTTCGCAGGGAAACTTCGTCAACGAATTGTTCGATGTTATCGGGTGCGACGCCCGGATCTTCGTCAAGCGGCATGACAAGACTCTCTCCAGAGTCGATCGATACCTGCATTTCGAAGTCGCCCATTCTCAGATGATCACCATCAAACAAACGGCGGGGATTTCCCTGGCCGACCGGCTCCATTTCCTCATTGACGTAAACGCCGTTGCTGCTGATGTCGGCGAGGTAGTAGATACCGCCTTTGAAATCAATCGTGGCATGACGGCCGGAGATATACCGGTCCGGATCGGGCAGGATCCAGTCGTTCTGCAAAGCGCGGCCAATCGTGCCGCCGCTTTCATGAAATTCGCGAACGGAATCATCGCCAACGAGGTCGGCGTGTTCAGTGACAATTTTGAGTTCAAGCGGCATTGCTGGTTCCGGTCTGCTGTAATAGACAAATTCTGCATCGAAACAAGAGGATAGGCTGCCGATTAGTTCACATAATCGGGCGATGTTGAACGCGTATTGTGTGAAAAAATGACCAAATGTGGTTGAACTGGCGTACAGGCTCAAAAGCGCGCTCTTTTTGCCCGTTTTGGGTAAACTACGCGGCCTTCACCGGTAGCATTCGCAATGAGCACGAAAAACCTATTCAAAGTCGTATTTATGAGCCAGGGACAGGTCTACGAGATTTATGCTCGCAGCGTCGGTCATGGTGAATTATTTGGTTTCGTCGAAGTCGAGGAGCTGGTGTTTGGAGAGCGAACGACGCTGCTTGTCGACCCGTCCGAGGAAAAGATCAAATCCGAATTTGAGAATGTGAAACGGACGTATCTACCGATGCACGCGA
The DNA here is from genome assembly GCA_964568835.1 of uncultured Woeseiaceae bacterium. Taxonomy (GTDB): domain Bacteria; phylum Pseudomonadota; class Gammaproteobacteria; order Steroidobacterales; family Woeseiaceae; genus UBA1847. Next base: position 12,240 of record CAZMRZ010000034.1, read on the forward strand.
TTATTCGAATCGACGAGGTTGATAAGCAGGGTGTCAGCAAGATCAGCAAGCTCGAGAATGGCAATATCGCGCAATTCCCGATACCCGTGTACACGCCGGGGGACAAGGGATAAAACAATCGCGAATGCATATTTTTCAGATCGCTTCTTGTATCATCCCGTTTTCGCCTCAGACCCTCGCTGACTATGCTTGAACTGCCCGGGCAACCGGCTCTTTCAGACTTCCGTGTTGCCAAACTCACTCGCGCCTTGAAGCGCGTTGATGATCGAGTCGCATCGCTGCAAGCCAGCTACGTTTATTTTGTTTCGACAAGTCAGGACTTGTCCCGCGAAGAGCGCTCGCGTCTGGATGCCTTGCTGCTGTCGGGCGAAAAGCCGCTTAAGCCGGCAAAAGGGACGACAAATCTCTTCGTCGTACCAAGGCCCGGAACGATTTCACCGTGGTCTTCGAAAGCAAGCGATATTGCACAGGCCTGCGACATTGATGCGGTTAATCGTATCGAACGCGGAATCTGTTATTCCTTGAAATTCAAGGGAAAAGTCGATGATGGCGTCGAAAAGTCTCTGGCCCCGTTGTTGTTCGATCGCATGACCGAGGCGGTGTTCTCGGACCCCGATAAAGTGCAGGCCTTGTTCGAAACGCACGAAGCGGCGCCGGTCGTTATCGTTCCTCTCGCGGAGCAGGGGCGTGATGCGTTGGTCGCCGCTAATACCGATCTCGGCCTGGCACTGAGTGGTGACGAGATCGACTACCTGGTCACGAGTTACACGGATCTCGATAGAGACCCGACCGACGCCGAGCTGATGATGTTCGCGCAGGCGAACTCCGAGCATTGTCGACACAAAATCTTTAACGCCAGTTGGATCATCGACGGAGTTGAACAGGACAAACGTCTGTTTGGCATGATCAAGTCGACGACCGAGAAAACACCGGGCGGTGTCATTTCAGCCTACAGCGATAATGCCGCAGTGATTGAGGGCTGGGATGGGTCACGATTGATGCCGGCTTCAGGCGATCGTGAATTCACCTACGTCGACGAAGCCATCCACATTGTGATGAAGGTGGAAACGCACAATCACCCGACCGCGATATCGCCATTTCCGGGAGCCGCAACAGGATCCGGCGGTGAGATTCGGGACGAAGGCGCCACGGGACTCGGCGCCAAGCCGAAAGCGGGCTTGTCCGGATTTACGGTGTCACATCTCAGAATACCCGGCTATCAGCAACCCTGGGAAGACGACTTCCCTCACCCCGACCGCATGGCAACGCCGCTTGAAATCATGATTGACGGGCCTATCGGCGGCGCCGCATTCAATAACGAGTTCGGGCGACCGAATCTTACCGGCTATTTTCGTACCTATGAAAGCCATCTCCCGGGTCTGGCTGACAACGAGATTCGCGGCTATCACAAGCCGATAATGATCGCAGGTGGCGTCGGCAATGTTCGCGCCGAGCATGCGAACAAGATCGATGTTCCTGTTGGCGCCAATATCGTGGTGATCGGCGGCCCGGCGATGTTGATCGGTCTCGGTGGCGGGGCTGCGTCGTCGCTTGCCAGCGGAACGTCCAGTGAAGATCTGGATTTCGCATCGGTTCAGCGCGGCAATCCCGAAATTGAACGCCGGGCGCAGGAAGTCATCGATCGCTGTTGTGCGATGGGTGCCGATAATCCGATTCTGTTGATTCACGATGTTGGTGCTGGCGGACTGTCGAATGCCGTTCCGGAGGCCGTTGATCACAGCAAGCATGGCGCGGAGATAGAACTTCGTGAGGTCGCAAACGCCGAGCCCGGAATGTCTCCGATGGGGATTTGGTGCAACGAGGCTCAGGAACGCTATGTCCTGTTGGTTGGCGATGACCGGATCGAGGAATTTAAGACTCTGTGCGAGCGCGAGCGTTGTCCTGCATCGTTCATCGGCAAGCTGACAGACGATGGAAATCTCGTGGTCAATGACCGCGACTTTGGTAATCGCGTTGTCGATATGCCAATGGACATGCTGCTGGGCAACCCGCCGAAGATGGAGCGCGACGTCAGTCGGCAAACCTTGCCCGACGACGAACTCGACCTCGACGGTATTGAGCTCAAAGAAGCTGCGATGCGTGTGTTGCGCTTTCCGGCGGTCGCTGACAAGTCCTTTCTGATCCACATAGGCGACCGCACCGTGGGCGGCTTGAGTGCACGCGATCAACTGGTCGGTCGCTGGCAGGTTCCGGTGAGCGACGTTGCCATCACGGCATCGGGCTTCAACAGCAAAACCGGTGAGGCAATGGCGATGGGCGAGCGCACGCCGCTGGCGTCCACAAATGCACCGGCATCAGGGCGCATGGCGGTTGCCGAATCGATAACGAATATCGCGGCCGCACCGATCGAGAATCTCAGTAAAGTTCGACTCTCGGCAAACTGGATGGCGGCAGCCGGACATCCCGGTGAAGACGCCAATCTATTCGACACCGTCAAGGCGGTGGGTGATGAGCTCTGTCGAGAGATCGGCGTTGCGATTCCAGTTGGCAAAGACTCAATGTCCATGCGGACGCGCTGGGAACAAGACGGTAGTGAATACCAGGTCGTCGCACCGGTGTCGCTTATCGTATCGGCGTTCGCTCCGGTTACGGATATCACTCGGCACCTGACTCCGGAGCTGCGCAAGACAGATGACCCCAGCTACCTGCTGCGCTTTGATTTGGGTCAGGGCGCGAATCGCATGGGTGGATCGTGCCTGATGCAGGCCTACCGGCGAACGGGTGGGCGAACGCCGGACCTCGATGATCCGAAATTGCTTAGTGGATTCTTCGCGGCGATTCAGGAGATGAATTCGCGCGGCATGTTGCTGGCGTATCACGATCGCAGTGATGGCGGACTATTCGCGACGGTTGCCGAAATGATTTTCGCGAGTCGCATTGGTGTTTCTTTGACGCTTGAAGGCTCGCGCGTCGATCTGCTTCGACAATTGTTCAGTGAGGAACTGGGCGCTGTTGTGCAGGTCGAGAAGAAACATTTGACGCAAGTGCAGATGGCGCTTGACCGCTTTGGCGTCGCGGCGGACGCAATCGGTCGCGTAGGCGGCGATGCGAAGCTGACGATTCAGAGCGACGACAAAGTCGTGCTCGAACTGGATCGCGCCACAATGCAGCGCGAGTGGTCGGAAATGAGCTATCGAATTCAGGCCTTGCGCGACAATCCGGCGACCGCGAAGGAAGAATTCGATCACATTCTCGATGACGAGGATCCAGGGTTGAGTGCCCGATTGACGTTTGATCCATCCGAGGATTTCTCGCGAGCGATTGGCGGCAAGGCCAAACCACGCATAGCCATTCTTCGAGAGCAGGGTGTAAACAGTCAATACGAAATGGCAGCTGCGTTTATGCGCGCCGGTTTTTCCGCCGTCGATGTGCACATGAGTGATCTCCTGAGCGGCCGGGATTCGCTGGATCAGTACCAGGGTGTTGTCGCCTGCGGTGGATTCTCGTTTGGCGATGTACTCGGTGCCGGCGGTGGCTGGGCGAAGTCGATTCTTTATCACTCGCGGACACGCGATCAGTTCGCAGCCTTCTTTGAGCGCAGTGACACCTTTGCGCTGGGTGTGTGCAACGGCTGCCAGATGATGTCGCACCTGCGGGAGCTTATTCCGGGTGCCGAAAACTGGCCGCGTTTCTTGCGCAATACGTCTGAGCAATTTGAAGCACGTCTGAATCTTGTCGAGATTGTCGAGAGCCCGTCTCTGTTCCTGCAGGGCATGGCTGGGTCGCGGCTGCCGATCGCGACCTCACACGGGGAGGGCAGAGCCGTGTTCGCCGATGACACGGCGCGTTATACGTCGTCATACACAGTCGCCCTCCGATACATCGATAACTACGGCAATGTCGCCGACGCGTATCCGGCGAACCCGAACGGTTCAACGGATGGTATTTGCGGATTGAGTAATGAAGATGGCCGGGTAACGATCATGATGCCGCATCCGGAGCGCGTCGCGATGACTCGCCAAAATTCCTGGCATCCGGATGATTGGGGTGATGATGGGCCGTGGATGCACATGTTCCGAAATGCGCGGAATGCCATTGGCTGATGGTATTCTGCTCGTATGAATGAGACGGGTAACAACTGGCTGCATCCAATCTTCCGCGAACACCCGGCGTTGCTGGTGTCCGCCTTTTATGTCGCTGCGTCTTTTATCGGGATGTTTTATTCCTGGGTTTACCTGCGTGGTTTCGGGATTAATGTATTCAATTACGCCCAGCTCAGCGATTTCCTGCTCGCGTCCCTCAAGGAGCCCTTCACATGGGCGTTGGTTTTTCTAGCGGCAGCGCTGGTCTATATTGATAACGCATCGAGCCGGCGGCTTGAGCGGAGAGGGCCAAGCAAGTGGTTTGGCTGGTATGGATCTCCGCGTTACCGCTTTGTGAATAACTTCGCAGCGATAATCATGGTCCTGATATTCATTTTTTCTTATGCGAGCAATCAGGCGCGACACACCAGAGAAGGCGAAGCAAAACAGGTCGATGTGACGTTCGCCGACGGCGGGGCCTCGCAAACCTCCGCGTTGCTCGGCACAACCGGGCAGTTTGTGTTTTTGTATGACGTCGGTGGGAATCGAGTCGTTATCCACCCGATCGAGAGTATTCACTCAATATCGTTTCAGGCCGACTAGCCTATAAGGTGACAGTGACCTTAATTCAGTCGATATAAGGTCACTGTCACCTTATATGTCAGGCCGATTGAAGCTTGCTCTTCTCTTCGGAGACGAAGAATTGTCGAACCTTGATCGCGCGTGTCAGTTTTCCGTGGCGAACGAAGCACTGATAGAACATATCTTTCATAACTTCGAGCAGGATGCCGGCTTGGGCGCGGTTCAATATCGGCAAGTCTTCCTGCTGACCCGTTCCAAACAGTACGGATTTGATGGGTGCGAACGTCTCGTCGTCGATTCCAGCAATATCCTGAGCGACCAATACTTCCTCGAATGCGCGTAACTTGCCGCCTTCACCGAGCGCGGCGTACGAGCTTTTTGCGGCTCGTCGGCACATCGATGCGAACGCGTTGAAACTGTTGTTTGAATAACAGATAAGTGCTTCGCGGAACATAACTTCGGTGTGCTTGGGTAAATAGGAAAACGGGAATCGTTCTTTCGGTCTCTCGAGTTCGACAAAGTTGCGAAGCAACTCGACCCGATTACTCGTGTACTCGCGAACTGTAAATCGCAGGAACACTGGCGCATGACAAGCGTCGCATTGATACACGAGGCCAACGTGTTTTGGTTTGTCTCGTAACAGGGATGCCGCGTCCGGAACAGACTGCGGGCTCATGTGCGCGTAGACGTTGCAATACGGACACTCGAGACCAATGCGCTTCTCGAGCCCACTTTCCATCCCCTGATCTTTATCCAATATTATCGACATTTCGCCCTGACTCTTTCGCTGTGCTTTGTCGCTCTTTGGCGACGATTTATTTAGTGTAATCAGCGACTTCCAGTATGCACCAACTTAAACGCGTCGCTGCCGCGGATTAACATAATCTGGAAAAACTTAAGTGCCCCAATCTCCTACTGCTTCTCGTGCCGCGTCATTTACAGGTCTTGCGATTAACGCGGTTCGCGTCAGCGTTACCTCGAAACGGGCACCGTCTGCCATCGGCAGATAGGTCGCTGTCCCGTAGTACGCATCGACGCCCGGCATGAGGACCGGAAATTTCCTCGCCACTCGCCAAACATCGAGGGTCAATTCATCGGACAACGCATGTACCGTTCGCTCTTCGGTCATTTCATCATCGATGTCGGAGTAGCGACCGCTCAATCGATCAAGTTGATAAATAGGATCGAGGCCGAGGAGCGTCGCAGGCGGTTTCCAGTTGACCACACGGGCATCCATTTGCCATTCATCACCGCGCAAATCCAGCAGGCGATCCGTTTTGCCGTCGATCATGACTCTCGCGGTGAATTCACCCGGCGCAAACTCCGTGAATTCAATTCGGCTAACCAAAGTCTCGTCGATCAGCCGGCCGTAACCGTAATAGCTGAACGCGAGCATGATGCTCGCGGCACCGGCACAACCCGAAACCGCACCGCCCGCGAGAGACCGCGTCGCCCGGACAGGACGGCGCCGCCTGGCGTGGCGTGTCATTGAAAAGACAAAGTACAACGCGATGACAGTGAAAACTGCACATAGTGTCAGTAGCAAGTTCATTGTTTGTCGTCCTCGCGGCCCTAGGTGTCCAGTCTTTTATACTTGATTCGGTGCGGGCTTGCCGCATCGGCGCCCAATCGGCGTTTGCGATCCACTTCGTAGTCCGCGTAGTTGCCGGCGAAGAAGACCACCTCACTGTTACCTTCAAACGCCAGAATGTGCGTCGCAATTCGATCGAGGAACCAGCGGTCATGTGAAATCACAATCGCCGAACCCGGAAACTCAAGTAAGGCCTCTTCCAATGCCCGCAGTGTTTCCACGTCGAGATCGTTTGTCGGCTCATCCAGTAACAACAGGTTGCCGCCAGCACGCAGCATTTTGGCGAGGTGTACTCGATTGCGTTCACCGCCGGACAACAGGCCGATCTTTTTCTGCTGATCCTGGCCGCGGAAATTGAAGCGCCCAACGTAAGCGCGCGAAGACGTCTCGTAGTTACCCACCTGAATCAGATCAAGTCCGTCGGAGATCTCCTCCCAAACCGTCTTGTCATCGTTCAAGCTGTCGCGGGATTGATCGACGGCCGCCAGCTGCACCGAATCACCCAGTCGAACTGTTCCCGAATCCGGCTGTTCCTCACCCGTGATCATGCGAAACATTGTCGTCTTACCCGCACCGTTCGGTCCGATAACGCCGACAATGCCGCCGGGCGGCAGCTGGAAACTGAGGCCGTCGATCAGCAGCTTGTCACCGAAACCTTTCTTGAGGTCGTTGACCTCAAGCACGACGTCACCCAAACGTGGCCCGGGTGGAATGTATATCTCGTTGGTTTCGTTGCGCTTTTGGTATTGCGCGGACGAGATTTCATCGAACTGGCGCAAGCGTGCTTTCGATTTCGCCTGTCGGCCCTTCGGATTGCTGCGCACCCACTCAAGCTCTGAAGCCATCGCCTTCTGCCGGGCTTTTTCGCCGGCTTCTTCATTCTTGAGCCGGTCCTGTTTTTGCTCAAGCCAGGATGAGTAATTGCCCTCCCAGGGAATACCGTGGCCGCGATCAAGCTCCAGAATCCAGCCGGCAACATTGTCCAGGAAGTAGCGATCGTGAGTCACGGCGATGACAGTGCTCGGATACTCACCGAGGAAGCGCTCCAGCCAGGCAACCGACTCGGCGTCGAGATGGTTTGTCGGCTCATCGAGCAACAGCATGTCCGGCTGCGATAGAAGCAATCGGCAAAGTGCGACGCGGCGGCGTTCACCACCTGACAGTTTCGTTACGTCGGCGTCCCAGGGCGGCAGACGTAATGCGTCAGCGGCTACTTCGAGCTTGCGGTCGACTTCCCAGCCACCGGCGGCATCAATTTCGTTCTGCAGATTGCCTTGCTCTTCGAGCAGGGCGTTCATTTCGTCGTCTTCCATAGGCTCAGCGAACTTGTCGCTGATTGCGTTGAAGCGATTCAACAACTCGATAGTCTCGCCGAGTCCTTCCTCGACATTGCCGCGAACATCTTTGCTGGCGTCGAGCTCGGGTTCCTGTGACAGATAGCCAATCTTAATGCCCGGCTGTGGCCGCGCCTCGCCATCAAATTCCGTATCGAGGCCGGCCATGATGCGCATCAACGTCGACTTGCCGGAACCGTTCAGTCCGAGTACCCCGATCTTGGCGCCCGGGAAAAAAGAAAGAGAGATATCGCGAATGAGATAGCGTTTTGGCGGCACGATCTTCGCCACGCGATTCATTGTGTATATGTACTGAGCCATGTTCAGTCCAATTGTTACCCAGCGGGTATTATCCGGTATGCTGCAACGCATTAAAACAGCCATAAGGCGTCCATGAGCGACACCGTGCTTGTTTACCGGGGGGAGGAGATCGCGGCCTATGGCTTTGGTGATACGCACCCGTTCGGCATCGACCGCCACGATGTCTTCCATTCTGAGCTCGATAAGGCCGGACTTGCGGATTCGATTGACTACGGTCACCCGCGACCGGCGCTGGTCGACGAACTTGCGCTTTTTCATACCGCCGACTACATCGACAAGGTATCTCGCCTGTCGGCGCTGGGTAAGGGTTGGCTGGATGACGGTGATACGCCGGCTGTCCAGGGCATCTATGACGCCGCATCGGCTGTCGTCGGTGCGGTCCTTCGTGCGGTCGACGAAGTCATGCATGGCAACTACAGGCGCGCTTTTATCCCGATTGCCGGCTTACACCATGCCGCACGCGATCGCGCCGCCGGTTTCTGCGTATTTAACGACTGCGGCATCGCCGTTGAATACCTGCGCAAAGAATTTGGGATCAAGCGAATTGCCTACGTGGACATTGACGCTCACCACGGCGACGGCGTGTTCTACGGATTCGAGGAAGACGCCGACCTGATATTTGCGGATATCCATGAAGATGGCCGCAACTTGTATCCGGGTACCGGCGCGGCCGAGGAAACCGGCAAAGGACGGGCGCGCGGCACCAAGCTCAATATTCCGCTCGCCCCGGGCGCGGACGACACGGATTTTTACGCCGCATGGGCGCGGGTAGAGGCCTATCTCGAAGCCGCAAAGCCCGAATTTATCCTGATGCAATGCGGTGCTGACAGCCTCGAAGGCGATCCGATCACACACCTCTGCTGGACCGAGGAAGCGCATGCGGCGGCCGCTGCGAGTCTCTGCCGCCTTGCGGACAAATACTGCGAAGGCCGCATCATCGGCACGGGCGGTGGCGGATATAACCGACGAAATGTTGCCCGCGCCTGGACTCGAGTTGTGCAGTCCTTCGTCGAAACCTGAAAGGTACCAGTTACCTTTCAGGTGTCCGAAAGGTAACTGGTACCTTTTGGTCGTTCGCAGTGCCATCCGACCGCAATAGCAGGTAATATCGCCGTCTTTTAAGCCCCTCGCGAAACCGCTCGCCGAATACTCTACCGGAGACCCCATGTTCGACTCATCGATGACGATCGAAGAATTTGATCCCGAAGTAGCCAAAGCCCTGGCCCAGGAAAGTCAGCGTCAGGAAGAGCACATTGAACTGATTGCGTCTGAAAACTACACCAGTCCGCTGGTCATGAAAGCACAGGGCTCGAAGCTGACGAATAAGTATGCCGAGGGCTATCCCGGCAAGCGTTACTACGGCGGCTGCGAATTCGTTGATGACGTCGAAACGCTCGCGATCGAGCGGGCCAAAGAGTTATTCGGTGCGGACTACGCAAATGTGCAGCCTCATTCGGGCTCGCAAGCCAATGCAGCGGTTTATCATGCACTCGTTTCCCCCGGCGACACGGTTATGGGAATGGACCTCGGGGCTGGCGGCCATCTGACACACGGTTCGCCCGCGAACTTCTCGGGCAAGCTCTTCAACATCGTTTCCTACGGTCTCGATCCGGACACCGGACTGATCGATTACGATGAAGTGCAGGCGCTGGCGACGGAGCACAAACCGAAGATGATCATTGCCGGTTTCTCGGCGTACTCGCAGGTCGTGGATTGGGCGCGTTTCCGAGAGATCGCCGACAGCGTCGGAGCGTATTACTTTGTTGATATGGCGCACGTCGCGGGTCTCATTGCGACCGGTCACTATCCGAGCCCGATACCGCACGCCGATGTCTGCACGACGACAACACACAAGACCTTGCGCGGACCCCGAGGCGGACTGATTTTGGCGCGTGCAAATGACGCCCTGACCAAGAAATTCAATTCACTGGTATTCCCCGGAACGCAGGGTGGTCCCTTGATGCATGTGATCGCGGCCAAGGCGATCGCATTGAAAGAAGCGCTGAAGCCCGATTTCAAGGACTACCAGGGCAAGGTCTGTGAAAACGCCAAGGTAATGGCAGCTGTTCTCGCCGAGCGCGGCTATCCAATCATCTCCGGCGGTACCGAGAATCACCTCATGCTCGTCAGCCTGATCAAACAGGGCATAACGGGCAAGGCCGCCGACGCGGCACTGGGTCGCGCCTATATCACGGTCAACAAGAACTCGGTTCCCAATGACCCGCAGTCCCCGTTTGTTACCAGCGGATTGCGTCTCGGAACGCCGGCGATCACGACCCGCGGCTTCGGTGTTGAAGAAACCCGGCAGCTCACAGGCTGGATAGCAGATATACTGGACGATCTCGAAAATGAGGAGACGATTGAGCGCGTCAGAAACCAGGTCCTCGAGCTTTGCGCACGGTTCCCGGTCTACGCCTAGTCGTTAAACCCGATGCACTGTCCGTTCTGCGCCCATGAAGAAACGAAGGTAATCGACTCGCGCCTCGCGGGTGATGGCCGACAGATACGCCGGCGCCGTCAATGCCTGGCGTGTAATGAGCGCTTCACAACATTCGAGTCCGCCGAATTGGTCATGCCGCGTCTGATCAAGAATGACAACAGCCGCCAGCCATTTGACGAAGCCAAGATTCGTAACAGTATGGTGCGCGCACTTGAGAAACGTCCCGTGCCGAGCGACGAGCTTGAACAAGCCATCGGTCGTCTGATTCACAAGCTGCGAACGATGGGTGAACGTGAAGTTCCATCGCGCCTTGTTGGCGAACTGGTCATGCAGGAACTGCACGAGCTGGACGAAGTTGCCTACGTACGCTTTGCGTCTGTGTATCGACGCTTCCAGGACATCACCGAATTCGAAGACGAGATCAAGCGCCTGCAAAAGATTTCTGAAACGGCCGCAAGTCGAGAGCAAATGTCGTTGCTACCCGAACTGCTCGGCAAAAAGAACAAGAAGTAGTCTCTGATGTCTGATTTCACCGCTCAGGATTGCGCATACATGGCGCGCGCATTGCGCCTGGCCGAACGCGGTCGCTATACCGCACACCCAAATCCCGTTGTCGGTTGCGTGCTCGTTAACAATGGGAAAGTCGTCGGCGAGGGCTTTCACGAAAAAACCGGTCAAGCGCACGCAGAGGTCAACGCACTGCAAGCAGCGGGCCGCGACGCACGCGATTCAACGGCCTATGTGACGCTTGAGCCTTGCGCTCACCACGGCAAGACGCCGCCTTGTGCCGCGGCATTAATTAAAGCGGGCGTCAGCAAAGTGATTGCTGCAATGCAGGATCCGAATCAAGAGGTTGCAGGGCGAGGTCTGCAAACTTTGAGTGATGCCGGGATAGACGTTCAGGTTGGATTGATGCAGACGGTCGCTGCTGCATTAAATCGAGGGTTCCTCAAAAGAGTGACCGAGCAAAGGCCGTTCGTTCGTCTGAAACTTGCGGCAAGCATCGATGGCGCTATCGCAATGTCCAGCGGTGAGAGTCAATGGATCACCGGGCCGGAGGCGCGTGCTGATGTACAGCGTCTGCGTGCTCGATCCGGTGCGGTTATGACCGGCATCGGCAGCGTTCTCGCGGACGACCCGTCGCTGAACGTCCGTGCTACTGATATTGAAACCGGCGGCCTGCAACCTGTTCGAGTCGTTCTCGACAGCGATTTGCGAATGCCGATAGCCGCGGGAATGCTGACATTGCCCGGAACGACTTTGCTCTGCTGCACCGGTAAGCCGGACGCCAGCGCGTTGCAGAATACGAATGCTGACGTCGTGTCGTTCCCTGCAGTAGACGGTCGTGTGAGCGTGGACGCGGTGCTGCAGGAACTCGCGGTTCGTGGCGTAAACGATGTGCTGGTCGAGACCGGGCCCGGTCTTGCCGGGCACTTGTTGGACAGAGATCTTGTCGACGAGCTTGTGATTTATCAGGCGCCCCACATAATGGGGAGCCAGACAATGGGCCTTGTCGATACACCCACGTGGTCTTCCCTCGCGGATCGTAAGACACTCACAATCAGCGATGTTCGACGAATTGGTGCCGATACCCGAATCACTGCTGCGCTCACGCGGAATGAATAATGTTTACAGGAATTATTAAGACCAAAGGTACGATCACTGCCATGAACCGGCAGGGCGGTGATGTGCGCCTGACGGTTAGCTCCGACGGCTTGCCTTGGGCGGACTATGAGATTGGCGAGAGTATTGCCGTGAACGGAGTCTGCCTGACGGCCGTCAATTTTCGGGACAATGGTTTTGATACCGATGTGTCAGTCGAGACGCTCGACGTGACGGCGCTCGGCAAGCTGAGCACCGGTTCCGCCGTCAATCTTGAACCGGCCATTAGCCTGGGCGAACGACTCGGTGGGCATCTGGTGAGCGGGCACGTCGATTGCGTCGGCACTGTCAGGTCTCGGGCTGTCGATGCTCGGTCTGTTCGGCTGGCTATCGAAATTCCCTCTGAATACGCGCACTATGTCGCGAAGAAGGGCTCGATCTGCGTCGACGGGGTTAGTCTTACCATCAACGAAGTATCGGCTAATACGTTCGAACTCAATATCATCCCCCATACGGCGGCGGTCACGATTATCGATGATTACGCGGTTGGTACTATTGTTAATATCGAAGTCGACTTGCTGGCTCGCTATCTGGAGCGCCTGATGAGCAAGGAAGGCGGCGACATCTCCCTGGACTTTCTAAAGGCGCATGGCTATGCCCGATAACACCACCATTCATCCCAGCGCTGTTAAAAACACGTTCGCGGATATCAAAGACATCATCGCCGACATTAAGGCGGGCAAGATGGTCATCATGGTTGATGACGAGAACCGCGAGAACGAAGGTGACCTCATCATGGCCGCGGAGAAAGTCCGCCCGGAGGACGTCAATTACATGGCGACACACGGGCGCGGACTGATTTGCCTGACGCTGTCCAGAGAGCGCTGCAAGCAGCTGCGTTTGCCACTGATGGTCAGCGATACGGATCAGCACCACGCGACCAATTTCACGATTTCGATCGAAGCGGCTGAAGGGATCACGACCGGAATCTCGGCGCATGATCGTGCTCGCACGATTCAGGCGGCGGTCGGACCCGGCGCGAAGCCGGAGCACTTGAGTCAGCCGGGCCATATTTTCCCGGTCATGGCCCAACCGGGCGGCGTATTAACGCGAGCTGGCCACACCGAAGCGGGTTGCGACCTGGCAAGACTGGCTGGACTTGAACCTTCAGCGGCGATTGTCGAGATTCTCAAAGAAGACGGCAGCATGGCGCGGCGTCCGGATCTTGAGATTTTCGCGAAACAGCACGATATCAAGATCGGCACGATCGCGGACTTGATTCGCTACCGCCTGGATACGGAGCAAAACGTTGAACGAATCGGCAAGGAACTCGTTGATACGGCGCATGGCGAATTCACCTTGTACTGCTACGACGACCATGTGAATCGAGCCGTGCATGTTGCCCTCGTCAAAGGCGACCTCGCGAGTGTCGATGCGCCGCTGGTGCGCGTACACCTGCAAGACACGCTGGGCGATGTTATCGGCGTGAAAAGCCGTTCACTGGGCTGGCCGTTGAGCAATGCGATCGAACGCATTGCCGAGGAAGAGGTCGGCGTCATTGTATTGCTGCGAGATCAGGAATCATCGCGCAATTTTATGGATTCGGTCGAGACGCTGGGTCAGCATCGCGACGAGCTCGAAGGGCGGCGCGAGGGCGACGACGTATTGCGCACCTACGGTATTGGCGCACAGATACTTCGTGACCTCGGGCTCAGCAAAATCCGTGTATTATCGGCGCCTAAGCACATGTACGCGATTTCCGGTTTCGATCTTGAGATTACGGAATACGTCTGAGAGAAGCGCAACACCATGGACAGCATTAAGACCATAGAAGGCGACGTGATCGTTCGCGATGCCCGCTTCGCGATCGTCGCGGCTCGGTTCAACGAATTTATCGTTGAGTCATTGATCAAGGGCGCGTTGCATTGCCTGCGGCAACATGGCGCCGCCGACGGCGAGATCGAGATCATCCGCGTACCGGGCGCATTCGAAATGCCGATTGCGATCGATAAGGTCGCCGCAACGCGTCGTTTCGACGGCATCGTCGCACTCGGCGCCGTGATCCGCGGTGGCACGCCGCATTTTGATTACGTCGCTGGCGAATGCGTCAAAGGCGTGACAGCGGCGTCGCTAAAACACGGAATCCCAATTGGCAACGGCGTGTTGACCGTTGACACCATTGAACAGGCGATCGAGCGTGCCGGAACCAAAGCCGGCAACAAAGGTGAAGAAGCAACCCTGGCCGTCATCGAGATGGTCAGTCTCTTGCGCCGCATAGAGTAATGAGCAAAGCTAATTCAAAAGGTGCCGGCGCCCGGACTCGCGCGCGCGAACTGATGGTTCAGGCCTTGTACCAGAAGCAGCTCGCGGGTCACTCTACCTCGGAACTGGTCGCCCAGTTTCATCTGCAGGCGGCCTACGAGCGCGTCGACAAACCTTTTTTTGATGAGCAATTTCCGGCGATCAGTGATGCACAGGAGTCGCTTGAGAAGAAGATTGATGAACTCATCGATCGGCCGCTTGAGCAACTCGATCCGGTTGAGCGGGCCATTCTGTTGATCGGTGTCCACGAGCTCGAGTCTCGGCTCGATATTCCGTACCGGGTGGTTATCAACGAGTGTGTGAATCTGGCGAAGCGATTCGGCTCGATTGAAGGTCACAAATACGTCAATGCCTGTCTCGACCTTGCCGCGAAATCTTTGAGAGAGATCGAGATCCAGGCACAGGGATAGCGCAAGCCATGGATGAATTCGAGCTCATCGGTCGATTCTTCGATCGCAAGAGAACAAGCTCAGGTGTAGCGCTCGGAATCGGCGACGACGGTGCGGTTCTTGCACCAGACGCATCCAGACAACAAATTCAGGTAATCGATACGCTTGTCGAGGGCGTTCACTTTCCGCCGTATACGGATGCTGCCGATATCGCTTATCGAGCCGTGGCCGTAAACCTGTCGGACATCGCTGCGATGGGCGGGCGGCCGCGTTGGATGACCCTGGCGCTGACGCTCAATGACGCTGGGGAGCAGTGGCTTGAATCGTTCGCAAAAGGCCTCTTCGAAGCGGCGGACCAATTTAATGTTGCTCTGGTCGGTGGCGACACCACCAGCGGACCAGCAATTGTTGTAACCGTTAGTATCAGCGGCGACGTTGAGCCGGGTGCGGCGCTCTTGCGAAGTGGCGCGAAGATCGGCGATGCGATCTTCGTAACGGGAAATGTCGGCGATGCTGCGGCGGGGCTTCAATTACTGCAAAAGGGAGATGCGAGCGGAGAATTGCAGCAGCGATTCCTGCGGCCGACTGCGCGTGTTGAAACGGGCAGCGAGCTTGTCGGCAAAGCGAGCGCCGCTATCGATATCTCCGATGGCCTGGTCGGTGACCTGAAGAAACTACTGTCGGCCAGCGGCGTCGGTGGCGAAATCGACATTGAGAAGCTGCCGATGTCGGACGCATTGCGGGAATACGCAGGCGTCGAAGCTGCGCGGAGTTTCGCGTTGACGGGCGGCGACGACTACGAGCTGTGTTTCACGGCGGCCGATGATCGGACGGGCGACCTCGTGAGCGAGATGGCAGGTGTTACGCGAATCGGGCGGATTGTCGATTCGAAACAACTGGTCTGCAAGTTGGGCGGCGAAGTTGTGGAAATCGATGACAGCGGTTACCGTCATTTCCGATGACAAGTCCATTGAATAAACCACCCGAGAACCTAGCGCGCACCGTGATGACCGATCCGGTCCATATTCTGGCTTTTGGCTTTGGAACCGGTCTCGCACCGTTCGCGCCGGGTACATTTGGATCGCTGCCAGGTATTTTGCTGTTCTGGCTGACGATGGATTACGGACTTTATGTTCAATTGGGCGTCGCCGCCGGCATTACGCTGGCCGGCATCTGGATCTGTGGTGAGAGCGCGCGGCGCATAGGGGTTCATGATCACGGCGGCATCGTCTGGGACGAGATCGTTGGCATGTACCTCACGCTACTCGCGGCGCCCGTCTCAGTCCTCGGTTGGGTGCTCGCGTTCGTCTTTTTCCGCGTCATGGATATTGTAAAACCGTGGCCGATTAGAGACCTGGATCACAGAATAGACGGGGGTGTCGGAATTATGCTGGATGACCTCGCAGCCGCACTGTATGCCGCTATTTTATTAGCTTTGTATGGGTGGCTAACGACATAAAAGATTGAGGCAACATGGCCAGTAACATTAGCGACATCAAACGCCCGAATGACGTACCCCAGAAGATCGGTAAGTACGTCATTATCAACAAGATTGGTAAGGGCAGCACCGGTATGGTCTACCTCTCTCACGATCCTTACTATCGCCGCGACGTCGCGATCAAGGTTTACAACTCCGAAGAAGACGCTGATGCAGAACGTGCACGCGTTGCCCGCAAGATGTTCTTCAACGAAGCGCACATGGTTGGCATGTTGCAGCACCCGAACATCATGCCCATCTATGACGCCGGTGAAGAAGACGGCGCCTACTACGTCGTAACCGAACATATTCAGGGCGCACGCACGCTGGCCTCATACTGCCGCCCGGACAATCTGCTGCGGGTCGACGACGTTGTAGAGATTATCTACAAGTGCGCGAAGGCACTGCACTACGCGCATGGCCGCGGCGTCATTCATCGCGACATCAAACCCTCCAATGTGATGCTGACCATTGATAACGACGTGCGCATCATCGATTTCGGTATCGCGATCGTTAGCGACTCGGAAGTGTCGCGTATCGAAGGTATCGCCGGATCGCCGAGTTATATGTCGCCTGAGCAGGTTCAGTCTGAAGAATTAACGCCACGCTCTGATTTGTACTCATTGGGGGCTGTCATGTACGAGTTATTGACGGGCTTCCGACCTTTCCGCGCCGACAACCTTTCGAAGCTGCTGCATCAGATCGTCTATGCCACTCCGCCGCCCATACACACGTATCGCGATGACCTGCCTGAGGAGCTTGAGCACGTTGTCATGACAACGATGCAAAAAGAGCCGAACAAGCGTGTTGTTACCGGTAATGTGATGGCCGCTGAACTGACGCGCGTCTACAAAGATCTGCGTCAAAAATACGATAGCCTCGATAATCAGGAACACTTTGATCTGCTGCGCACACTGACGTTCTTCCATGATTTCTCGCATGCCGAAATCTGGGAAGTTCTGCGAGCATCGGATTGGCACGAATATCAGGGCGGCGATGACATTGTTCGCGAAGGCGAGGTGGATGATCGTTTCTACATCATTGTTGCCGGGTCGGTGCAGGTACAGTCGAACGGCAATAACGTCGGCAAGCTATCGAATGGTGAGTGTTTCGGCGAAACGAGCTATGTTCGCGGCGCCCGACGCCAGGCATCCATCCAGGCGGACGGTCAGGTAACGATATTAAGAGTGAGCTCAACGCTCATGGAGCAGGTGTCATCTGCCTGTCAGTTACGCTTCAATAAAGTCTTCCTGAGATCACTGATTACCCGTCTGCAAGGCGCCGGCGGCACCAACACATAGAGCTTCCCTAGGCATACGCCGTAAATTATCGCTAAACTGGCCCCCTGAGTTTCAGAGGTGTCCCATGATTAAGCGAACGGCCGTCAAGCAAACCATAGTCAAACGCATTGTTGGCCTCGCAGCCATCGTGTTGTCATTCTCCGCTTCTGGCAGCGAGCTCTCTGACGCCGTTAAAGTCGATTACGACGAGTATCTCGCGGGTCTTTTCGATCACTTTCACCGCAATCCGGAACTTTCCACGGTTGAGAACGAAACCGCTCGCCGTATGGCGCTGGAGCTGAGTCTCGCAGGATTCAATGTCACCGAAGGCGTTGGCGGAACCGGCGTTGTCGCGATGCTGGAAAACGGCGATGGCCCGCTCGTCATGATGCGCGCTGATATGGATGGCCTGCCCGTCGAGGAAAAATCAGGACTTGAGAATGCCTCGGTCGCTCAGCAGAAAAGCCCGATCACCGGCGAGATGGTGTACGTGATGCATGCGTGCGGTCACGATGTGCACATCACCAGCATGGTTGGCACGGCGCGTTACATGGCGGCGCACAAAGATGAATGGAGCGGAACCATAATGCTCGTTGTGCAGCCCGCCGAAGAACGTGTATTGGGCGCGAAGGCCATGATGGAGGATGACATCTGGGGTCGATTCGGTCTGCCGGACTACGCACTCGCCTTCCACATTAACTCTCTGGACGTGGCTGGCAAAGTCAATAT
>CAZMRZ010000035.1:0-9777 GCA_964568835.1 uncultured Woeseiaceae bacterium
AAATTATTGGGTCGCTTCGAATCTGTTCTCGGCGCGGTTCTTGCGGACCGCGCCGGCATCGAAGACCTGCCCGCTCATCGCAATGTAAACGCCCGGCTTCGCGACCTGTACCGTCGCGACGGCCATACCAACGTTGAATACGGCGTCCGTCGTTCTGAATCGCGCTGGCGTCAGCGCTCCGGTTAACACGATAGTCTGCCCATCGAGATCACCAAGAGCACCCGCAGTCTCCGCCATCGTGTCCGTACCGTGTGTAATGACGTAGTGGGTCGCGTCGTCTTTCTCAATGTACTCACGCAGTAGCTTACGATCGTCATCATCAATCTCAAGACTGTCTTTTTGAAACAGAGCAACCACGTCGTATTCGAAGTCGACCAGGCCATCCTTAAGAACGTGTTCGATCACCGATTCGCCGACCTCGAACTGACTCAAGGCATCGAAATAGATTTTATCTATCGTGCCACCCGTCGTGATAAATCGTATTTTCATTATTCTTCGATCTGACTATGCCGATGAGATCGGCGGTATCGAGACTGTAATCTCCGCGCCACCCAGTTTCGAGGACTGAATAGCCAGATGGCCGCCGTAGGACTGCGCAATGTCCTTAACGACTGCCAGTCCGATGCCGTGACCCGGCGTCGCCTCATCGAGACGCATCCCTCGCTGCAGCAACGCATCAGCCGCATCCTGCGGAATACCGGGCCCGTCGTCACCTACAGACATGACCATTCCACTGGCCATCACCTCGCCCCCAACAGACGGCACGATACTGATACGAACTCGCTTCTCGCACCATTTGCACGCGTTGTCGAGCAAGTTACCGGCGAGCTCCAGAAAGTCTCCGGTGTCGCCTCGAAACTGCAAACCAGACTCGATTCTCACATCGATCTCCAGCTCTTTGTCCCGATAAACCTTCTTAAGTCCATCAATCAGCCGAGCCACTTCCTTTTCCACATTGACAGACTTCAACACCAGGTTGTTCTCGGCTGAAGTAGCGGGCTTGCGCAATTGATAACGAACAATCTCATCCATACGATCGATTTGCTCATCAAAGCGATCACCGAAACCCTCTTTGCTTCGGTCACCGAGTAATGAGCGCATAGCCGCAAGCGGCGTCTTCAGGCTATGTGCCAGATTGTCCAGCGTGACTCGATAACGATCGGACCGCGCCCGCTCACTATCAATTAGCAGATTCATATTGCGCGCGACGCCAGTGAGCTCGGTCGGAAACTTGTTCGACAGTGACGCGCGACGGCCCGCTTCTATTTCGCCAATTTCCGTTTCAATAACGCGCAGCGGTTTCATCAATCCACGAAGCAACAGGGAGAAAGCCAGCAACATCGTCACCGCCACCGCTGCAAACCAGCCGAACAACTGGCCACGAAATCGGGCTACCTGCGCGTTGAAAGAATCAAGACTCTCCGCAACTTTGAAGACATAAAACTGGGAACTGTCGTCGTCGAATTCCCACTCTACGGCGAGACTCAAGGTCAACAGCGGCGTTTCGTCGGCAAGGGAATCACGAGCAAACAGATGATTACCAATTGCCGGCTGAATACCGGCCGGAATCTCGAGCCCCAATGCAGACTTCGATCGCCATACAACAGCACCGGTGTCGTTTCTCAGTTCTCCATACAGTCCCGATCCGATCTGACCAAAGCGCGGTTCTCGCAAGCGTTCGGGCAAGGCCAGCTCCGAGGTCTCGTCAGGCTCTGCTGCTGCGAGTAACGCAATCAAATGGCCATCGAGAATATCGCGACGCGCTTGCTCACCGGCCTCGGTGAAGGCCGTATTGAGGACAGCAATAGTCGCACCAAAGAAAAACAGCAGCAGCACGCTGACGGAAACCAGTAGCCGGCTGCTAAGGGAACGCATTCAGGTCAGTCCGATTGATTACGCTCCAGCGCGAAGCGATAGCCGCGGCCGCGTAGCGTTTCGATGGGTTTGATGGCGTTGTCGGGATCCATTTTCTTGCGTAGGCGTCCAATGAAAACCTCAATCACATTGCTGTCACGTTCGAAGTCCTGATCGTACAGACGATCAGTCAACTCTGCTTTGGAGATCACCTGTCCTGCGCGAACCATCAGGTACTCGATGATTTTGTATTCGAAGCTCGTTAGTTCGATCGCGTCACCGCCAACTTTTAGTTCCTGTCGCGACAGGTCTAGCGAAACGGGACCGGCATCCAATTGTGATGACGCCCACCCGCCACTGCGGCGCAACAAAGCATTGACACGAGCACTCACTTCTTCGAAATGAAACGGCTTTACCACGTAGTCGTCTGCGCCAGCGCTGAGACCGTCTACTTTATCTTCCCAGCGATCACGCGCCGTGAGGATGAGGATTGGATAGGTTTTTCCTTCCGCTCTGACCGTGCGAATAATATCGAGGCCCGATACCTCGGGCAGACCGAGGTCAATGATGGCCAGATCGATGGGGTATTCCTGCGCGAAATAAAGGCCCTCTTTACCATCAGCGGCCTGCTCGACGGCGAAGCCGGCCTCGCTCAGATCCCTCACGAGCGTTTCACGCACCGTCGCGTCGTCTTCAATTACCAGTAATCGCATGTTCCCGTCCCTGAATAGAGGTTAACGTTGCCGGCCATTGACCTTGTGGGTCTTGACCTTGCCATCCTTGGTGAGAACTTTGATGTGATGTACTTCGCGCCCGCCCTGGACCCGAGTCTCAGCGCTGACCACCTTACCGCCCGTGCGGCGGCGAACGGACTCAATCGCCTGAGACAGCGTCATGCCGCCAGACTGGACCGTTCGAAGTGTATCGTCCGTCTGATACTGGACATGCTGTTCTTTCAACGCCTCTTCGAGATCAAAGGCTACAGCTTGTCCTGGCAGGAAAGCCGCCACCAGAAAGATCAGCAATGTCAGTAGCATTCGCATACGCCAAGTGTCGTATGACATGCGGCCGATTGCAACGAAGTGAGTCACATCAAATTCCCGTAACCAGGCCGACAGCCTACGCGGCAGGCCTGATATCGACGCGAACCCGAATAGACTGGCCCGGATCGTACGGCATCTCGGTCTGGTATTTCTGGCCGTTATACCGGTAGGTTACGCGATAGCCATCAATCCGCTGTTCGCGGTGTTGGCGATAGCTTGTTTTGCAGCGCTCAACGGGGCGAGAGTGCTGCTCAGCACCAGAACCCTGGTGGCGATTATTCGCAGCCCCGTTACCAATGGCCGCCCCAATCAGGCTGCCCGCGACAGTCGCCGCGTCATTCCCGCGGCCACTGCCAATCTGATGCCCAATAACGCCACCAATGATCGCGCCGAATAACGTTCCGCCGGCCTTGTGGCCTGCGTGACGGTTAACCGTGTAGTACTGCGTTTCTTCCCAGCACTCACGTACCGGTGTCTTCACCGTGACATAGTTAATGATCGGTTGGCTGGATATCACGTTAGCGTAATCGTACGTCGCTGCGTGGGCGGCTGAAGTCCCAAGAAGCATCGCTGCGGACGCCAGAGCTGCGAATTTCGGTTTAGTCATCATCGTCCTGTCCTTGTCTGCGATTGTTTGGTCAATCGCTGGCCCATTGCCAGCTTGTGGACAAGATTAAGGGAACCGCAATGAACCGAGGCTGAACGGTCCGGGAGACTAGCCGACGCGCCGCTTGGCGGCCCGCCAGAACTTATCGAGCGCCTCGATCTTGAAGTCCTTGAAACGTTTCCCGGAGGTGTCTATTTCATGCTCCATATCCCGGAATCGACGCTCAAACTTGTAATTTGCGCTAGCCAGCGCCTTTTCGGGGTCGATATCCAGGTGCCGAGCCAGGTTCACTACGGCGAACAGCAGATCCCCAAACTCTTCCTCCATACTGTCGGCATCACGTGTTCCGACCGCCTCTTCCAGCTCCTCCAGTTCTTCCTGGATTTTGGCCCGGACGCCGCGGCGATCCGGCCAGTCAAAACCGACTCGACTGGCCCTCTTGCCGAGCTTTTGTGCCCTTTTCAAGGCTGGCAGCGCTTTCGCGACACCGGCCATGGCGCTATCGTCCCCGGAACCGGAACGTTCTGTTTCCTTGATTTGCTCCCAGCTGTCGTCCTGCTTGCCGTCCGTGCGTTCTGCTTCAGTGCCGAAGACGTGCGGATGTCGACGTATCATTTTCTCTGAAATGCCCCCGGCAACGTCATCGAAACTGAACAACCCGGCTTCGTCGGCCATCTGGGCGTGGAAAACAACCTGCAGCAGCAAGTCCCCGAGTTCATCTTGAAGGTCGTCCATACTATTGCGCTCAATAGCATCGGCAACTTCGTAGGCTTCCTCGATCGTATAAGGAGCAATTGATTTGAAGTCCTGCTCGACATCCCAGGAGCAGCCGTTGTCCGGATCCCGAAGGTCTCGCATTACTTCAAGTAATTTATTGATATTCGTCATTAGTTATTGTTTTAAAAGTCTTTTCCTAAGCGCCAATATCATGAACGCGGTCGCGCCCCAGATTCTCTGCTCCTCCCAATGGAACTCGACCATCGGTACTTTGCGGTCCCCGGCATCCCACTCGCTTTGGATATCGTTGGCGTCGTCCAAAAGAAATGACAAAGGCACTTCGAATGCGTATTCCACCTCGGTTTTGTCGATCGAAAGCTCCGCGCTGGCCGATACCATGCCAACAACCGGGGTTACCGCATAGCCGGTGATCGTGGGCATGGTCTTCAAATAGCCCAGCACCGACACATGCTGTTTGGCGATGCCGACCTCCTCCTCGGTCTCCCGCAGCGCCGTCGCCTCCACGTCGGCGTCGCTGTCTTCCATTCGCCCGCCCGGGAAGCTGACCTGACCGGCATGGTGCTTCAGTTCTGCCGATCGCTGAGTGAGCAGAACCGACAGTGCGTCTTCTCGCTCAATGATGGGCACCAGAACCCCGGCAGGCTTCAGCGACGCGGTGAGCTGCTCACGCATCGGTTCAGGCCATCGGGAGCTGCCCGGCGGCATAGTAATGTCCGTCGGACTTTTCGGTAGCCGAGTGCCGGCAAAGCGCTGCCGAATATGATCGGACGTAAGAATCACGTCGTTATCAATGTTTGATGCCACCCTCGGTGAGCTCAGCCGGGTCCAGCAGACGATCCAGCTCTTCATCCGTGAGATCCGTCATATCACGAGCCACGTCCTTGACCGGACGCCCCTCCTTATAGGCCGCTTTGGCGACCGCTGCGCCCTTTTCGTAGCCGATAACGGGATTCAAGGCCGTCACAAGGATCGGATTGCGATGCAGCGCACGATTGATGTTGTCGGTATTCACTGTGAATCCGACAATGGCCTTGTCGGCCAGACACGTACAGGCATTCGCCAGTAACTCGATGCTCTGCAGCAGGTTGTAGGTTACGACAGGCAGCATCACATTCAGCTGGAAGTTGCCGGACTGGCCACCCATTGCAATCGTCGCGTCGTTTCCGACCACCTGAGCGCACACCATCGCCACGGCCTCCGGAATCACGGGATTCACCTTGCCCGGCATGATGCTCGAACCGGGCTGCAAGGCCGGCAGTGCGATTTCGCCGATCCCGGCGAGCGGCCCGGAGTTCATCCAGCGCAGGTCGTTCGAAATCTTGGTCAGGCTGACCGCTAATACGCGTAACTGACCGGATGTTTCTACGGCCGCGTCCTGACTGCTCAGTCCTTCGAATTTTGAGGTCTCCGAGCCGAAAGCTACTCCGGTTTTTTCAGCCAGAAGCACAGCGACTTTTTCGCCGAATTTGGGGTGCGCATTGATACCCGTACCCACGGCGGTGCCGCCCTGTGCCAACTGGACCAGGCGACGCATCGTGTCCTTCAGGCGCTCGGCGCCATGATCGATCTGCGAGCGCCAACCGTCCAGCTCCTGTCCCAGGGTTACGGGCATGGCGTCCATGAGATGCGTTCGTCCTGTTTTGACGACATCGCGGGTTTCGTCTGCTTTCGCTTCCAGTACTTTGGACAAGTGCTCAAGCGCCGGCAACAGCGTGTTCTGGATCGATAGCGCCGCACTGACATGCACACAAGTCGGGATGACGTCGTTGCTGCTTTGACTCATGTTCACGTGGTCGTTGGGATGCACTTCAGCACCCATTTGAGCCGTCGCAAGATGCGAGATAACTTCATTCGCATTCATGTTGGAACTGGTGCCTGAGCCGGTCTGAAATACGTCGATCGGAAAATGCTCGTCGTACTCGCCATCGGACACAGTTAGAGCTGCGGCCTGTATTGCGACCGCAATGTCGCTTTTCAGCAGCCCGAGCTCGGAATTTGCCCCTGCTGCGGCCCACTTGACCAGCCCCAGAGCCGCGATGAACTGGCGCGGCATCGGCAGGCCGGAAATTGGAAAATTATCGACTGCACGCTGTGTCTGCGCGCCCCAAAGTGCATCTTCCGGGACCTTGAGTTCGCCCATGCTGTCCTTCTCGATGCGAAATGCCTTGTCAGTCATTGTTTGTCGTACTCCACGCGGCAAAACTGCCGTCTGGTTGTCTATAGATCGTGTATGATTCGCGCTTTGCGCGCGCAAGTCTACACTGGTTTGCCACTATGAAAATCGCTTGCCTATGAAAATCCGTCATCAACGCAGCTTCAAGCAATTATGAGCAGCTCTTCTATCAAAGCGATCTCGCCCGCCGATGGCCGCTACGCCGAAAAGGTTAGCGAACTTCGTAATATTTTCAGCGAATATGGCCTGATTCGTTTCCGCGTACTCGTCGAAGTCCGCTGGCTGCAGTGCCTGTCCGATGAGGCGGATGTGCCCGAGCTCGCACCATTATCGTCGGTCATGAAGGACGTCCTGAACAACATCGTCGACAACTTCTCGGTAGACGACGCGTTGCGCGTAAAGAAAATTGAGGCGACCACGAATCACGACGTCAAAGCGGTCGAATACCTCATTCGCGAGAAACTCGGTGATGGACCTGAAACGGAAGCGCTCAAAGACTTCCTGCATTTCGCCTGCACGTCCGAGGACATTAACAATCTGTCTTACGCGCTCATGCTGCGTTCAGCGCGTTCAGACGTATTGGTCCCCAAGATGCGCGACCTGCGAAGCAAACTGAATAATCTCGCCAAGGAAAATGCCGACCTGGCGATGCTATCCAGAACCCATGGTCAGACAGCCAGTCCAACGACGCTGGGCAAAGAAGTCGCGAATGTGGTTGCGCGCCTCGACCGTGCACAAAAACGCTTTAAGGATGTCGAAATCCTCGGCAAATTTAACGGCGCGGTAGGCAACTATAACGCGCACGTCATCGCCTATCCCGACGCCGACTGGCCGGGCATCGCCCATCGGTTTATTGAGTCGCTGGGTATCGAGGCTAACCCGTACACAACACAGATTGAGCCACACGACTGGACCGCCGAATACGCCCATGCACTGATGCGCTACAACACGATATTGATCGACTTCAGTCGCGACGTCTGGGGCTACATCTCGCTGGGCTACTTCAAGCAAAGGGTGGCCAAAGACGAAGTCGGCTCATCCACCATGCCGCACAAAGTGAATCCTATCGATTTCGAAAATGCCGAAGGCAATTTCGGAATGGCGAACGCCATGCTCGGGCATTTCGCGGAAAAACTGCCCATCTCACGGTGGCAACGGGACCTGACGGACTCAACAGTGCAACGCAACCTGGGATCCGCCGTCTCTCATATGCTGATCGCACTGCAGTCGCTGATGAAGGGCGTCGGCAAGCTCGAAGTTAACGCCGCGGCTATCAATGCCGACGTCTCCCAGGCCTGGGAAGTGCTTGGAGAAGCCGTGCAAACCGTGATGCGGCGTTATGGTATTCCCGAGCCCTACGAGAAGCTCAAGGCGCTGACGCGTGGACAGGCAGTGACCCAGGAAATTCTGCTCGACTTCATCAAGAGTCTTGATATCCCGGAACCGGAAATTAAACGCCTGCTTGCCCTGACGCCGGAAACCTATATCGGACTCGCCGCACAGCAGGCTCGCGACATCTAAGCTGTATCCCGCATGATGAAGCTACCCGGAAACCTGACGGCCGAAGGATTCCTCGAGCGGCACTGGCAGAAACAGCCCCTCGTGATGCCAGGCGCTTTGGAAAAACTGCGCCCCTCCGTCACTCGTAATGAACTCGGCTGGCTGGCAACGCTCGACGATGTCGAATCCCGACTTGTTTTTGTCGACCGGACTGGCGACAAGCCGATTTATCGGGCTGAGACGGGGCCTTTCGAATCGGAGTATCTACAGAAGCTTCCGAAACGCGACTGGACGCTCCTGGTCCATGACGTCGAAAAACATTTGCCGGATCTGCGGGCGCTGTTTCAGCACGTACCCTTCATACCCGATTGGCGCATTGACGACCTCATGGTCAGTTTCGCGGCACCGGGTGGTGGCGTTGGTCCCCATCGTGATCATTACGATGTCTTTCTATGCCAGGGCATCGGTGTTCGCGAATGGCGATTCACCAATGATCCCGTCGGAGATGATCCTGAAGCTAGCGACGATCTTGCCCTTGTATCGGAGTTTGCTGGCGAAGGCGCTCACGACCTTAGAGAAGGCGACGTTTTGTACTTGCCGCCAGGTGCAGCGCATTGGGGTACCGCGAAGCGCGCATGCATGACCTACTCCATTGGCATGCGAGCACCCGAGGCTTGCGATCTTGCGAATGCACTGAACTGCGGGGAGCCGGAAACAAATACTTTTTACGCCGATCCCGACCTGACCCTCGACGAGGCCGTTCCGGGCTATATATCCAGACCGTCCGCGAAACGCGCCGCCGCATTGTTGAACCTGCCCGATGAGCGCTTGAACGACGTCGCGCTATCTCTTGGAGAGTTTTCGACGCAAGCAAAAGACTGGCTCATGCCGGACGCCGCGACCGCCGCAGAATCAGAAACCGCTCTGAACTATCTGGAATCCGGCAAGCCATTGGCGATTCACGGCATGGCCCTGATCGCGTATGACGATCGAAACCTGTACGTCAACGGCAGCAGCCGGTCGATATCAACGCGAACGACCAAATTAATTAAGGAAATATGCGCGAAACGGTCGTTAAGCCTACGCCTACCGGCCGAATCTGAAGTCAGCGAAACAATCAGCTGGATGCTGGAGCAAGGCGCATTTGAGATACCTGCGAATTCCTGACCATATGTGAAATCGGCGGCGACTGGGATTAAATTCGCAATCGTCTCCAAAGCAAACAAAGACGCGGGATGCGAATGATTAGCATCGGAAAACTCGGCACCAAACACTGCGCCAAAACGTGACGCAGTTGGCACTGGGGCCTGCGTACGCCCGGTACTATGTCTGTCTATGGAACAAGCGCGCGAAAAAGGTAAACGCTGGGTTATATCAACTCGGGAAGAGATGCAGCAGGCAGCTTTAGAGGTTGTCGGCGAAGCGTCCCGGAAAATATCTATCTTTACGCATGACCTTGAGCCCGGAATTTATGACAACCCGGAGTTTCTCGAGATCATCAAACGAACGGTTCTTTCTCAGACCTACGCAAGAATTCGCGTTTTGATTGCCGACCCTTCCCGGGCCGTCAAGAACGGTAATAATTTCGTACACCTGGGTCGTCGCCTAAACACGTATATCGAATTTCGTCACGTTCGCGAAGATCTGCGAACGCATGCAGAGGCATTTTGCATCGCCGACGAAACCGCGCTGATTTATCGCTTGCAGGCTGATCGCTGGGAAGGCATTGCCGACACTTACGAACCGGCTGTCGCGAAGTTATATGGAAAAATGTTCGACGAGATATGGTTAGCCAGCGAAGTTGAAATGGAATTTCGCCAGCTCGGCATTTAATTGTACGAGCGCGTCTTACGCGCGAACTA
>CAZMRZ010000035.1:9877-29768 GCA_964568835.1 uncultured Woeseiaceae bacterium
TGGAATTTCGCCAGCTCGGCATTTAATTGTACGAGCGCGTCTTACGCGCGAACTAATTGTACGAGCGCGTCTTACGCGCGAACTAATTGTACGAGCGCGTCTTACGCGCGAACTAGGAACACAGATGTATCCCACTGATTTAACAGTCGCGGCTGTCGTAGACCTTGATGGCAGATACCTGATGGTCGAAGAGCAAGCGATGAATCGCAAAGTACTTGGTCAGCCGGGCGGCCATATTGAAGCCGGCGAATCCCCCGAAGAAGCCGTTGTTCGCGAGACACTCGAAGAGACAGGCTGCGACGTTGAATGCGGCGAGTTGATCGGCGTCTACCTCTGGATACATCCTCAGACTCGGCAACAGTTCCTACGCATTGCCTACGCAGCAAAATTTATCGCCTGCGACGAAGACCGCCCACTGGACAATGGAATCATTGCCAGACGTTGGGCGACCTTGCCTGAACTCGAATCGCGCCAGCCGATGCTGCGCTCCCCTGCGGTACTTCGCTGCGTTCGCGATTACGTCGCGGGCAAGCGCCAGTCAGACGATTTACTGACCGGCATGTTGCCGCTACAGCAAAATGTTCACCGAGTGATTGCCGCTGCTGATTTGGTTTAGGTCTCGACCTGACAGCCCATATCGCGTAACAATCCGCAGACACGTTCAAATCCTGGGTGAAATTCTTGCGACTCTTATCGCTGACATGCACGTTCTTGTCAGTCATTGCTATACCGGCATGGACCAACGCTGAGTCAACTCATCTCGACGAAGTTGTCGTCACGGCATCGCGTCGAGCGGTTACATCCGATGAGATTTCGTCAGCGCTGAGTCTGGTCGATCGCGAAGAGATCCTTACCGAGAAACTGGCTACTGACGCCCTGCGGTCGCAAATCGGCGTCAACCTGCAACAGACAACGCCCGGTCAGGGGGCAGCGATTATTCGTGGACTGAAAGGCTCGGCTATTTTGCATCTCGTCGATGGCATGCCGCTTAGCAACGCTATTTTTCGCAGCGCACCAACGCCGTATCTTGCACTCGTCCCGGTAACTGCGGTTGAACATATCGAAGTCGTCAGAGGAACGCCTGCCTCCTTATACGGTAGTCAGGCGGTCGGCGGCGTCATCCAGGTTGTTTCGCGAGTGCCGGTTTTCGACTCGCGAGACACCCAGATTCAACGCGACCTTTCGGTGTCGTTCGGCTCCGCCGATTTACAGAAATCGATAAGAGGCACGCTCGATGTCGGCAACGATCGACTCGCAGCGTCTATCAGCGGCGAGTACCTGAAGACCGGAGATAGACGCATCGGCGGTGGCGATAGAATATCGCCTAGCGCTTACACATCGAAAGCGGCACGCTTCGTCGTTAGCGCAACACCGGAAGAATCGAAATCCTGGCTGTTCGATCTGCAAATGCTCGAGCAGCCGAATACGCCAAGGATTGATGAACTGGTACCTGGCTTCGGTCAGACTGAGCCCTCTTCTTCCGAGTTTTTCTTTGCACCGAGTCGCCGGGTCTTCGCTCATGCTCAGCATAAGCGTGATGACGCGTGGTTGGGCTTGGACTGGCGCATTGATGCGGCGTGGCAACGTATCGATGACGACCGACAAACGCGCGACTTCGAATCGGCGATAAGACGATATGAATCGAATAGCAGCGATCTTGCCGCGTTGTCTTTGAGCGCGTCAGGCGAAACTGCTTCGGCGTCGTGGATTGCCGGCACCGATATTTCGTCTGACGAAGTTCGCAGCACGCGCCTGGAAGAAGATATTAGCTCTTCGATCTTTCTGCCGGCAGAACCTCGTTATCCGGACGGATCGCGAATTGATCAGGTCGCTTTTTTCGGAAACATCAACTGGTCCCTGTCGGATCGACATACTCTCAACGGCGGCCTTCGATTTACCGATGTCGACATCGATGTCGCTGCGATCGACATTCAGCGATTCAGCGGCGACATTGGCTGGATACTCTCGTTAAGCGAGAGCTGGCAGTTCGTTGCGAATGCGGGATTTGGTTTTAGAGCGCCGAACATTTTTGATCTCGGCACTCTCGGCAATCGTCCCGGGAATCGATTCAATATCCCCAACGCTGACTTGAAAGAAGAAAACGTTCGGCAACTCGACATCGGTCTACGAAAACGCACCGACAACATGCAGCTCGAACTGATGATCTACGCGCTGCAGTATGACGACCGAATTACGTCGGTCCTGACCGGTGATGTGACAGCCGACGGAAGAGATGTTGTGCAAAGCGTGAATGCGGCGGAATCGGAAATACGCGGTGTTGAAGCCGGACTGAACTTTGACGTCTCCGACAGAATTCGAGCACGTGCGATTCTGAATTACACCTGGGGCGAGGAAGCAACCGGATCTGACAGTCCGCAAGCCGCTGATCGAATACCTCCAATCAGTGGCGAGCTCAGTCTGCAGGTTGACTTGAGTTCCCGTTGGTCGCTCGAGAGTTGGCTTACTGTCGCTGACAGACAGGATCGACTCAGCGACAGAGATATTCGGGACAGTCGCATCGATCCGAACGGAACATCCGGGTGGGCAATTATCGGAACCGAAGCCACATGGTCACCGAACGCATTGTGGACGGTAAGTTTGAAGGCCGACAACCTTCTGGATAAACGCTACCGTGTTCATGGCTCCGGCATCGATGCGTCTGGCAGAAACTTCTCGGTGACTGTCCGGACAACCTGGTAGCGACACTATTTTTTCTTTTTCTTCTTCTTCTTTCGCGGCTTGGGTGTTGGCAGCTCCGCTTCAGAAATCCTGATCAACTGACTCAGCCATTCACTGTCCTCAATCCGGTCACTGATCAGAAACGAATTCTTCGCGCCCGGATAGGCAGGAGCTTCGACAACATCGCCGATATAGGCGCGTCCGGCAGCAGTCGGCTTGATGAAAAGCTGATTATCGCAAATCAGTGCAACGACCTTGTCATTGCAGTAAAGAGTGGTTCCGCCAAACATATGCCGGAACCGGACAACGTGGGGCGTGTTGATCTGATCAACAACGTAATTGATGAATTCTTTGTCATTTGCCATGGATCGCTCCTCTATTCGAGAATGATACACTGCCGCGCTTATGGCGACGTCCCTAGAAAATCAGGTTGCAGGCAAGCGAGTTATTCTCGGATTATCCGGGGGTGTTGACTCTGCCGTAGCCGCAATATTGCTGCAGCGGGCCGGTGCCGACGTGCATGCCCTGCATATGACCAACTGGGAAGATGACGACGGCTACTGCACCGCCGCCGATGATCTCCAGGACGCACGAAATGTCTGCGAACAACTCGGCGTCCCGTTGCACCACGTCAACTTTTCGAAGCAGTACCGTGACCAGGTGTTCAAGTATTTCCTGGACGAGTACAAGGCGGGTCGGACACCGAACCCGGACGTCCTGTGCAACCGCGAAATAAAGTTCGGTGTCTTTCGCGACCACGCAAAGAGACTCGGTGGCGAGCTGCTCGCAACCGGCCACTACGCACAATCCGGAATCGTCGACGGCCATGGCGCGCTGTTCAAGGGTGCCGACCCCGGTAAGGACCAAAGTTACTTTTTGCATGCTGTCAGTGCGGAGGCCTTAGCCGAAACGGTTTTTCCGTTAGGAGACATCCAAAAAGGCGACGTACGCAAGATTGCCCGCGATGCCGGCTTGACCGTTCATGACAAGAAGGACAGCACCGGTATCTGTTTCATCGGCGAACGACCCTTTCGAGAGTTTCTGGCTACCTTTCTTCCTGCCAACCCCGGCCGCATGCGGACGCCCGGCGGTGAAGACATGGGTGAACACCAGGGTCTCATGTACTACACGCTCGGTCAGAGACAGGGCCTGGGCATTGGCGGACGGAACGATCGCAGCGAGGAACCCTGGTATGTCGTCGGCAAAGATCTGGACACCAACGAGCTCATCGTTGCACAGGGCGAGCACGAGATGCTGTTCAGCGACCGGCTGATTGCCACGGACACGAGCTGGATCGGTGCTGCTCCGGCGGGCATCGAGGAAGGACTGCGCTGCCGCGCCAAAGTACGCTACCGGCAAGCGGATCAGGACTGCGTGGTCAAAGCGCTGGCTGACGACAAAGTGGAAGTTCGCTTCGATGATCGGCAAAAAGGCGTGGCGCCGGGTCAGTTTGTCGTTTTCTACGACGAAAATCGGTGCCTGGGCGGCTCTGTAATCGATCAAATTGGGTAAGCACAGCGTTGGCCCATTCGTTATAATGCGGCCCCCCGCGGCCTTCTGGCCGCTCAGTTCAACCCGATTTCCGGAGAGAAAACATGACGGACAGCTTTGGCGCACGTAAAGCGCTTGAAGTCGGCGGCAATGAGTACGAGATCTTTCGCCTTGACGCTGTAAAAGAAGGTCACGTAGACCGCCTTCCCTACTCCCTTAAAGTCCTGCTTGAGAACCTGCTGCGCCATGAAGATGGCCGCGACGTCACTCGCGAGGACATTTTGGCACTCGCCAACTGGGACCCGAAAGCCGCCCCGAGTACTGAAATCTCTTTCACTCCCGCACGCGTCATTTTGCAGGATTTCACGGGCGTACCCGCCGTCGTCGATCTCGCCGCAATGCGTGATGCTGTCGTTAAGCTCGGCGGCTCAGCAGGTGACATCAACCCGCTATCGCCGGCCGAGCTCGTCATCGATCACTCTGTCCAGGTCGACAATTACGGTGCTGCAAACGCGCTCGATCTCAATAACAAAATCGAATTCCAACGCAATAAGGAACGCTATTCGTTCCTGCGTTGGGGTCAGTCAGCATTCGAAAACTTCCGCGTAGTGCCGCCCAATACCGGCATCGTTCATCAGGTAAACCTTGAGTACCTGAGCCGTGTCGTATTCGACGTAGACAAGAACGGCGTTCGTTCAGCCTATCCGGACACGGTGGTCGGCACGGACTCGCACACAACGATGATCAACGGCCTTGGAATACTGGGCTGGGGCGTCGGTGGTATCGAGGCTGAAGCCGCGATGCTCGGTCAGCCCATTACCATGCTGATCCCGAATGTGGTCGGATTCAAACTGACCGGCAAACTCCGCGAAGGTACGACTGCAACGGACCTTGTTCTGACGGTCACCGAAATGCTTCGTGAAAAAGGCGTCGTCGGCAAGTTCGTTGAGTTCTTTGGAGATGGCCTGGCTCACATGCCTCTGGCTGATCGGGCAACACTCGGCAATATGTCGCCAGAGTTTGGCTCAACCTGCGGTATCTTCCCGATTGACGGCGAGACGATTCGTTACCTCGAGCTGTCGGGTCGCGACAAAGAGCAATGCGCGCTGATCGAGGCCTACGCCAAGGAACAAGGCATGTGGCGCCACGACGGCGAGCCTGACGCGCTTTACAGCGACACGCTCGAACTCGACATGGGTGACGTTGTACCGAGTATCGCCGGACCGAAACGTCCGCAGGACCGTATCGCACTGACGGATGCCGCAAAATCCTACGCCGGCATTCTTGAATCAACCATCGCCGATCGTCCCGAAGGCGGAAAAGGCACTGCCAACATTAACGGTACCGATGCAGAAATTCGCGACGGCGCCATCCTGATCGCGGCTATCACAAGTTGCACCAACACGTCGAATCCGGCGGTAATGCTCGCAGCAGGTCTCGTGGCCAAGAAAGCGGCCGAAAAGGGCCTCACAGCGAAGCCCTGGGTTAAGACCAGTCTTGCGCCCGGATCTCGTGTTGTTACCGATTACCTGGAGAAATCAGGCCTGCTCGACGACCTGGGCGCCATCGGTTTTTTCAACGTTGGCTACGGCTGTACGACGTGTATCGGAAACTCCGGTCCTCTCCTGCCAGAGATCGCCGCCGCTGTTCAGGACAACGATATCGTCGGCACCAGTGTGCTGTCAGGCAATCGTAACTTCGAAGGCCGCATCCACGCGCTGGTACAGCACAACTTCCTCGCGTCACCGCCGCTCGTTGTCGCTTACGCGATCGCCGGCAACATGGATGTCGATCTGTTCAATGACTCTCTGGGCGATGACCAGGACGGCAATCCGGTTTACATGAAGGACATCTGGCCGACACAAGCCGAAGTTCAGGATGCTGTCGTCAACAACATCGACTCCGACATGTTCAAGTCCAGCTACAGCAGCGTCTTCGAAGGCGATACGAACTGGAAAAACATCGATTCACCGGAAGGCGAAATCTACACCTGGGAAGCGGACTCAACCTACGTTAAGAACCCGCCCTATTTCGAAGGCATGTCCAAAGACCCTTCCGCGGTCAGCAACATTAAAGGCGCTCGTGCTCTCGCGTTGCTCGGTGATTCGGTGACGACCGATCACATCTCACCTGCAGGTGGCATCGCAGCAGACAGTCCGGCGGCCGAGTACTTGAAAGCGAATGGCGTAAAGCCAAGCGACTTCAACTCCTACGGCTCGCGTCGCGGCAACCATGAAGTCATGATGCGTGGCACGTTTGCGAATATCCGACTGCGCAATCTTCTCGCACCGGGCACCGAGGGTGGATGGACTTGCCATCAGCCGAGCGGCGAACAAATGTCGATTTTCGATGCTTCGCTTAAATATCGTAGTGAAGGAACGCCGTTGGTAGTCATCGCCGGTAGCGAATACGGCACGGGATCGTCGCGTGACTGGGCTGCCAAGGGCACCCTGTTGCTGGGTGTTAAGGCCGTGATTGCCAAGAGCTTCGAGCGTATTCACCGTTCCAATCTCATTGGTATGGGCGTTCTGCCACTGCAATTCCTGGAAGGTCAGGATGCAGAATCTCTGGAACTCACAGGAACCGAGACCTTCGACATCAGCGGTCAGACCGACCCAACAGCCAAGACAGTCAAGGTAACCGCAACGTCGGTTGGCGGGCATACAACGACTTTCGAGGCGCTGGTTCGCATTGATACGCCGAAAGAACGTGATTACTACGAAAACGGCGGTATCCTGCATTACGTATTGAGGCAGCTGGCTGCCTAAGCCTAAGCTCGGAGTCATAAGTGATAGAACGTTCGGCGAAAAATATTCTGGCAACACGAAAGTGGACGAAAGTCGTCGGCTGGACGATTGTCGGTGTGCTGCTCATCCTGACCGTCATCGGGATCTATTTTTCGCGCGAGCCCGACGTTTTTTGGGTTAATCGCTCGGCAGACGCTGAATCCGCGATCGTTGGAGTATCGACGACCGACACGCTCATCCGCGTGGCCGAAACGCTTCTCGACAAGCAAGGCGGTTATCTGACTAATGACAAAATGCCGCCGAGCGTTTTCCTCGACAATATTCCAAGCTGGGAACTGGGCGTCGTAAACCAGGTTCGTGATCTGGGGCGCGTCATGCGTGACGATTACACGCGCAGTCAGTCACAGTCGAAAGAGGATCCGGACATCGCCGACGGCGCTCCACAGTTTTTCTTCGACAACGACTCCTGGGTCTTTCCGGCAACTGAGTCCGAGTACCGAGACGGCATAGAATCTTTTATCGAATACCGACGACGACTTTTGGAAGGCGACCCGGATACGCAGTTTTATGCTCGCGCCGACAATCTCAGGGAGTGGTTATCGCAGGTCGAAAAACGGCTCGGCAGTTTGACTCGCCGACTGGGCAACAGCGTTGCCGCCAATCGGATTAATGAAGATCTGGTCGGTGAACCCGCGGCCGAAGCGGCGGCCATTCAGCCCGACACTGTTAATGTTCGAACCGGTTGGTTTCAGGTCGATAATATTTTCTTCGAAGCCCGCGGTACAGCCTGGGCGCTGCTGCATTTTTTCCGCGCCGCCGAATTCGATTTTGCGAAAGTCCTCGCCGACAAGAATGCTGAAGCGAGCGTTCGCCAAATAATACGCGAGCTCGAAGCGAGCCTTGAAGGACTGTCATCGCCGATGATTCTAAATGGCGGCGGATACGGGCTTTTCGCGAACCATTCGCTGGTCATGGCGAACTACCTGGCGAGAGCGAACGCTTCGGTGATCAACTTGCGCGAGTTACTCGATCAGGGCTAGCCCACATCCGCCTTATTGGAAATCAATAGACCGACGACGACTGCCATTGCCGCCATACTCCAAACCACGACCGCGCCGGTCGGCAAGTCCAGCATGAACGACAAAATGATCCCAACAAAGTAAGACGCGGCGCCGATTAAATACCCCGCAAAAAGACGATTACCACGTCGCATTCCCGTTGTTGCCAGCGCCGGGATGATCAAACTCGCAAAGACCAGATAAATACCGACGATTTGTACGGACGCCGTTACGACTACCGCAAAGGCCAGGTAGAAGGTCAGCGCACCCATGCGGGAGCGCAACAAGAACCACAGTGTCAATACGACGCTATACAGCAATGCGACAGGCCAAATTGATGACCAGGTCGTCCACAAGATTTGCCCAACCAGCAACTCCTTCAGGTGCTCACTGCCATGCGGATTGCCCGCGAGCAACAAAATGCCACCGGTCGCCGCCAGAATGAACAGTATTCCAATCAACGGTTCCTGAATTTTTGACCAACGCTTTTCCGTCCAGTTAAGACCGATTGCCGCCAGCAAGGCGGCACTGACGGCAGCAATCTGAACTTCTATCCCGTCCGGGTCCCAATCCATCGCGTGCGCCGCGATGACCCCAAGTCCGGCGACCTGAGCAATTGCCAGATCGATGAATATGATGCCGCGCTTGAGCACTTCCTGCCCAAGCGGCACGTGCGTACTCAGGACGACAATCCCGGCAACGAAAGCGGGCCCGATGATCGTCCAGTCGATCGCATCTATCATTGAATCGCTCCCAGCAACCGATCAATCACATCGTCGTAAAGACTAAATAGATCGCTCGCCTCATCGGTCCCACCAACGGTCAGTGGCAAAACTACTGCCGGGATCCCGGTTCGGTCTGACAACCACACCGACGGTCTGTCATCCTGATACGGTGAACGCACGATGGCGTCCGCACCGCCGTTCTCGAATTGCTTCGTCAGGAGACTGAGATGCGTCGCGGTCGGGGGGAGGCCCGCAATCGCCTCCAGATTTCCCGCCTCCTCAAGGCCGAGCCAGCGCTCCAGATAAACCCATGATTTGTGATGCGTAATGATACGTTTACCCCGCAATGGCGCCGCCCTCTCTTCCCACGTATCGATTGCTGCTTTCCATCGAGCATCAAATGCCTCATAGCCGGCCCTGTATGACTCGGCATTTTCACCGTCAATCTCGGCCATGCGTTTCGCAAGAACGCCCGCAACAACAGCGACGTTGTGGGGATTCGTCTGGATATGCGGATTACCCTGTGGATGAATGTCGCCCTGCGCCCGATCGACATTGGCCGTCGCGCCAATTCTCAGAACAAAGCTGCTGACTTCAAGATAACCAGGATTGCCGGGCATGACCTTCCTGTTATTGGCTTTTTGCAGCAGCGCTGGCAGCCAACCGATTTCAAGCTGCGCACCGCTACAAACGACAATATCGGCATTGCGCACCTTTGCGATCAGGCTCGGCCGTGCCTGAATATAGTGCGGGTCCTGAAGTGCCGTCGTCGCGCTGTACGTTGAGACATGAGGAGCACCGATAGCCTCCGCCAAAGCCGCCCACTCCGGTTCGCACGCGAAGACATTCAACGCTGCCTGCGAAGACATCGGCAGCAGTAGCAACAGTGTGACCCTGATCCAAGTATTCATCATGACGCCCCTAAAATGTATGCGCGCCATGCGCACCGATGCTGTGGAAGTACTGCAATCCCCACTGATTATCGTCTACCAGTCCAGCTTCATCGCGTGTGAACTGCAATCGAAGCCGGCTGAACTCGCTATTGGCCCAGTCCGCCATCAAACTGAATCGACGTGGGTCGCTCTCAGGCGCGGCAAGCAGCGTGCCATCGAAACCGGGTCCCGGTGAATCTGAAGACAGCGTGTCGAATCGTCCACCAATTCGCCATCGTTGCCGTGGTTGGTAAACGGCTTGCGCGTACCATCCCTCTTGATCGAGCTTGTACGGCGACAGCGACAACGCGCTTCCGCTATATGAGCCATCTTCCTGCCGCCGCAGGTACTCCGCTTGCAACACAAGGTTACGATCCCGCCAGTTTCCGTTCGGTGACCATTTCCAGACGAATTGAGCCGTTAACAGGCGCGAGTCACCGGTAAATAGCAGCGGATCGTCTTCATCGCCGGACGCTCGATCAATTGCCGAACTATCCAGGTAGGAGACTCCCGCTAACCAGCTGCTGCTCGCGTTGATGTCGCCACCCAGGTTTGCGAACAGGCTATAGCTGCCAAAACCATCATGCGCGGCTCCGGACGCGGGGTATGGCGCGCCACGCAGTGCTTCGCCGCCCAATTCGACATAGAGATCCGTCGGCGCAAGCCAGCGCACTTGCACACCGTCATCGCGCAACTGCCCGCCAAGGAACGCCTGATACGGCAAAGGCTGATCCGCAAAATCCCAGGAATGTGCATGTTTTTCGTTCAGATAGCCGATACCGGAGAAAAAACGGCCGAACTTGGCGCTGAATCCGGCTGGCAACGCGGTAGCTTCAACCCACGCTTCTTCGACCTCCACTACGGCCTCTCCGTCTTCAATCGCCAGCGCCGCCGTTAGCCACGCGGTAAATTTATCGTCAACGTTGGCATTCATGATCAGCTCTGTCTCGCCGAGGGCCAGGCCCTCCGATGTGGGACCCGCCTCGCCGCCGAACGGAAAGCCCTGAACCGAATAGCCCTCCGGATCCCGTGCGTAGTTCCACACGCTCCCGGAAAAAATCACACCGATAGCAGGATTAAAGGCCGTGGTATCGGATACCGATACGGCCGCAGCGGGAGCAGACATTGACGTTACTTGCATGGCGTTCTGTTCAGCAACGGCAAGGCGCCGCTCCAGCTCAGAGATGCGCGCATCATAATCCGACCGCATCTCTTCGATCGCGGTCCTTAGCAAGGTAATTTCAGAATCCTGAGCGTTGGCGAAACCGCTCGAGGAAACCAGTATCAGCGCCAGGAAAGCGCCTTTTATAAAGCCGATACGCATTGCATCGCCTCCAGAGTTCATCTGACAAACCGCTGTATTTAGCGGACTAAAAAACTACTCAGAAGAAATCGGGTGGCCCCCTGGCCGGAGGAATCAAACACGGTCGATCGTTCGACAACCTGGAAAGAAACTCGCAAGCATGAATCGATCCGGGCG
The DNA here is from genome assembly GCA_964568835.1 of uncultured Woeseiaceae bacterium. Classification (GTDB taxonomy): domain Bacteria; phylum Pseudomonadota; class Gammaproteobacteria; order Steroidobacterales; family Woeseiaceae; genus UBA1847. Next base: position 20,990 of record CAZMRZ010000035.1, read on the forward strand.
CCCCTACAAACGCGATGGGGTCGACGGCATTGACAACGGGTGAGTCGCTGAACGAAGCACAAATCTCGCACTTCGCTGAATCCGACGAGGCGTGACTCGCAGCATGCACGTTGAGTGCAGCGTGGCAAAGCAGGAATGCCAGCAAGCAATTCATTACGAGTTTTCGAGAGGGGGTTTGCACGTGCTTTCAGTATCCGCCTTGACGATGATTTCGACAAGTATTCAAGACGAATGTTCATCGAATTATTTACTTTAAAAAGTCTATTTAAGCTTTTGTTTTATAATCAATAAATGCCGACCCATGTTGGTATCTTCTTCCAGCTGCTGTTCAGGTCTTTGTCGAGTCGTTTGTAGTCCGGCTCGAACTCGCTCACGAACTGCCAGAATCGCTTTGAATGGTTCATGTGACGGGCATGACACAGCTCGTGGATCATGACGTAGCGGAGATGTGCCGGCTCCAGAAACATAAGGCAATAATTCAAGCTGATAGTACCGGTACTGGAGTGGCTACCCCAGCAGGTTCGCTGACCACGTACGTGCATCTTCAAAAATGAATTGCCGGTCAATCCTGACAGAGAAGACAGGCGCGGCCTGAACTCGCTCCTGGCCAGTCCCGTTAGCCAGCGCTTCAATGCAGAAACGCAGAGCTTCTCATCACCGGTCTTGCCGGACAGCACCAGCGCACCCGCCCTCACCCGGTACTTGACGGTCTTAGCGCCATCCTGAGGCTCGTATCGAACTCGATAGTGCTGATCAATGCCCTCAAGTTGAATTGACTGCGGTAGCGCGAACGGCTCAGGCGCATGGTCCTCAGCAAACTGCTGCCGGGCCTTCTTGATCCAGTCTCGGTGGGCATCAACGAATTCGCGTACGTCAGCCGGTCTCGTTCGCTTGGGGACGACGACCTCTACGCGGCCACGGGGGAACACTTTGATCGACAAGCGTTTCGCTCGACCACTTTCACGCACAGAAAAGCCCGACATGGAGTCGGGCTCATCATCATCTGAAAACAGGGCTAATTGTCGGGCTGCATCAAGCACAGTCCCTATTCTACGGAACTTTAGGGTTTGTCGCCGCTAAACCGAACGGCATCGTCCATGGACATTTCGCCCGTTACGCCACCCACTTTCGCCGATTCGCTGATAAAGAGATCGACTTCACGCTCGACGTCGATATCACCTTCAACGATCGATCCTGGACCGATGACGATGCGAGGCTTGCGCGTCTTGCTCTTGCCCCAGCCCCAGCTGCTTGGCTTCTCTACGATGACGTCGCCTTTGACGACGCTGCCATCCACGATATTGATGTCGCCGCTAACCGTTGACACATCGCCGCCGACGCTCGCGCCAGATAATTCGATCTCACCATTGATGTTGCCAACGCTACCGGCAATTTTTGTGCCTTTTTCAACTGAAATGCGACCGTTGACCGTTTCGATCTCGCCATCGACCGTACCTGATTCGCCGACCTTTACCGTGCCATTGACCGTCGACAGGTCATCGGCCTGGACGTTGTCGCCAAGCCTGACACCACCATTGACGGTCGACGCGTCCTCGATGCTGGCGCCGTCATCAACCCGGACGCTGCCATTGACCGTATTGACGCCGCCTGTCACGACCGCGTTTTCGCCCACTGTGATGCTGCCATTCACTGAAGACGCGCCACTGGACTCGCCACCGGCCTCAACCTTCACGCTCTTGTTGATTGATGCGGCGAAAGCCGGCAATGACATTAACATCACCAATAAACCGACGGTAAATGCTGTTTTCGTCATGATTTTCATCGTTTTCGAGCCCCTGTTATCCGTGTCATATCATTTAGATACCGCTCAGGAGGGAATGGTTGCAAGCGCAATATTAGCGCTAGCCGACCCTACTGCCTTTCGATACTCTAGCCCAATGACCACCGCGCTAGAAGCCCGAAACATCAAGAAACAGTACCCCGGCGTCCTTGCGGTTGATGGGGTCAGCTTTTCCGTGCCTGAGGGGATTTGCTTCGGGCTGCTGGGCCCGAACGGCGCCGGGAAAACAACCACCGTAGAAATCATCGAAGGTGTTACGGCAGCAAGCTCTGGCGAAGTCTACTACTACGGCGAAATCGCCGGAGCGAAATTCAGGCAGGAAGCCGGCATTCAGTTCCAGAACACCGCTTTGCAGGACAACATAACGGTGCGCGAGACCATCGAGATGTTTCGTGCTCTCTACGATCGGCAGGCCGATATCGATGAGATCATCGAACAGTGCTCGTTGGGTGAGCTGCTGGATCGAGACAATCGAAAGCTGTCCGGCGGACAACGACAACGTCTGTTGCTCGCGGTCGCCCTCGTCAATCGTCCCCGCATCATTTTCCTGGATGAACCGACGACGGGCCTTGACCCGCAGGCACGACGAAATTTCTGGGATCTTGTACAAAGTATTCGTGCCGGAGGCGCGACGATTCTGCTAACAACGCACTACATGGATGAGGCGCAAGTGCTGTGCGACGAAATTGCGATCATGGATGCCGGCAAGATTATTACGCAGGGGTCGCCGGACGATTTGCTGCGAAAACAATACGACGGTCTAATCATCGAATTGCCCATCTCCGATTTGACCGATGACCTCTCTGGAGTAGAGCATACCGTTTACGAGAATCTCGGCATCATTGAAGTTATTACCACGGATGTCAGCGACAGCCTGCAACGGCTAACGCCGCATGTCAGCAATCTCAATCAGATCAAGATCCGGCAACCGAACCTTGAAGACCTGTTTCTGGATCTGACCGGGCACTCTCTGAGAACCTGATGCTGAAGCGAATCTACGCCATCTTCAACGCCCGAAATCGCGAATTCGTCCGTGACCGCGGGACACTGGCCTGGAATCTCATCCTGCCAGTCGCCCTGATGTTCGGCCTGTCCTTCGCATTCAGCAATGATCGCGATGCCTATACCGTCGGCGTCTTCCAGGAAGCTGCAGAAATCGACAACAGCGAGCACGCCTTCCTTGAAACGAGCTACATCAATTTTGTCGCTTACGACGACTTTGATCTCGCGATGCGGAAGGTGTCACGACACCAGTTGGATCTGTTGGTGCAATTCGGAGAATCACCGAAATACTGGTTAAATCCTGAGTCAGCCAAAGGCTATTTTGCAGAGATTGCATTATTGCAGGCCGGCTCCGAGGCGGATTCGTCCATCGCGAAACAAGAGATCACGGGCGAGGCAGTCGGATACGCCGACTGGCTATTGCCCGGTATTCTCGCGATGAACATGATGTTCAGCTGCTTGTTCGGCGTTGGTTACGTTATCGTGCGCTATCGCAAGAACGGTTTTTTGAAACGTCTTCGTGCGACTCCGCTAACCGCCTTCGAATTTATTGCTGCACAGGTCGCTTCCCGGCTGGTATTGATCCTGTTGATCACCACTTTCATTTATACCGGCACTCATATGCTTCTCGATACACAAATGGAAGGGAATTATTTCACGCTATTCCTGATCGCGATAGTCGGCGCCATTTCGCTGGTTTCTTTAGGGCTCGTCATTTCAGCCAGAGTCACCAGCGAGGAGCTGGCTGGCGGATTACTAAACCTGATCAACTGGCCAATGATGATGCTTTCCGGCGTGTGGTTTTCACTCGAAGGTGCGCCCGAGTCCGTGCAAGCAGTAGCCAACATTTTTCCATTAACACACGTTCTCAATTCTGCGCGTGCCGTCATGCTTGACGGCGCTACGCTCATCGATGTCGGGCCGAGCCTCATCGCTCTAACGGCACTGAGTGCCGTCTTCTTCGCCATTGGTGCAAAAATCTTCCGCTGGGAGCAATACTGACTCGTGTCACTATCACTGATTGATATCGGTGCGAACATCGCACACGACAGCTTCGATGAAGATCGGGCCGGGATGATGCAGCGCGCCGCTGACGCCGGCGTTGATAGAATCGTCGTCACCGGCAGCAGCGACGAGAGTAACGTTCAGGCTGCGGAACTTGCGGAGCAATCGCCAGGCACGCTTTACTCGACGGCGGGCGTACATCCCCATCACGCTTCCGACTACAACGACGACAGCGACGCGTTGATTCGTTCGCTTATCCAGAAAGACTCGGTCGTTGCGGTCGGCGAATGCGGACTCGATTACTTTCGAAATCTCTCGCCACGCGAAGCGCAACTGGATGCGTTCAAGCGACAGCTAGAAATAGCAAAGGACTCCGGGCTGCCAGTATTCCTGCATCAACGCGATGCGCATGATGATTTCGTTGAGATCCTCGAGCCCGCACTCCCTGATTTGTCTCGAGCAGTGGCTCATTGCTTCACCGGTGAAGGCGAATCCTTGCGAGAGTACGTTGCGATGGGACTCTACATCGGCATCACGGGCTGGATATGTGACGAACGCCGCGGCAAGCACCTGTACGATATTGTTTCGATTATTCCGGATGACAGACTGCTGGTCGAAACGGACGCACCCTATCTCTTGCCGCGTACAATTCGTCCCAAGCCGAAGAGTCGACGAAATGAGCCGATGCACTTACCCGAGATTGTTCGCATCATCGCTGAAGCTCGGGGACAGACTCAGGAGCATGTCGCGGAAATCAGCACTGCGAACGCGGAACGCTTTTTCGGACTCGATCCGCTCTAGCTGGGCTGCATCAGTACCGAGCGGTAGCGCATCAGGTCGGCGTCCGAGAAACAGCAAAACACGACTTCTCCGATGATGGCCGTGCCCTCCACCGCTTTCGATACCGTAGAGACCGCGATCTCTGTCGCCGCTTGTTTCGGGTAGCCATAGACTCCGGTACTAATCGCCGGAAACGCGATCGAAGAAATGTTGTGCGCTTCGGCCAAAGCAATGCACGCGCGGTAACAGGACTTCAGGTGTTCAGCTTCACCGTCCTGACCTCCGCGCCAAACGGGCCCAACCGTGTGGATGATGTACTTCGCACTGAGGTTGCATCCGTTCGTAATTTTCGCCTTTCCGGTTTCGCAGCCCCCCAAACTTTTGCACTCATCAAGCAATGCCGGCCCCGCAGCTCGATGAATCGCACCGTCCACTCCACCACCGCCCAATAGAGATTCGTTGGCCGCGTTGACGATCGCGTCGATTTTGAGGGAGGTAATGTCGGCCTGTATGGCTCGCATTGTCGGCATAGCCGTCTACGCTGCGCCGCTACTATCTACCGCTTGCTTGCGAATCAATTCCCAATGCGGCTTGAACGCGTCAATCTTGAACTTGGCGGCTTTCTTGTCCGGTTCACCGAATTCCTCGACGAGTTGAGTCAGGTTTGAAACCAAGCCCGGCGTGCCTTTCGTAAACTCCGCACCGTCGAGAAACAAAATGCGCCCGGCCACGGGAACTTCTCTGACGATCTGCTTAACCGCCGCGATACGATCGTATAAGGCAGGTTGAGGATTTGAAAAAGTGAATCGACGTTCATTCGTGATGACAGTCCAGTCCTGCAACTTGTCCCCGCCGAACAGCGTTCCCTGCACATCTTTGACTTCGAGGATGAGCAAACCCTGCGACGTCAACAACAGGTAATCGATCAGAATCTCACCTTCGTCAGCGCTCGGGATGACCAGACCTTCGATTCGATCGAAGCTGATTTCTGCGAGTGCGTGCTCGAGGCCACCGCTTTTGCGTCGAATGATCTTCACGATCAACCAGACGATCAGCAAAACGACCGCCGCTGCCATTGGCAGCAGCCAGGGATTGTCACCGGATTGGAAGAAATCACTCATTGCGCGTGATTATCCTACGCCACGTAACGCGGCCGCAAGCGAGGCAAGATCGGCGTCTATTGAAACACAGCTTGCGGGTCGCGAAAGAATATCCTGTAGCTCCGGCGGCAAAGGGACGGTCTCACCGATAAGTGGTTCGACGATCGTCTCGAACTTGGCGGGATGAGCCGTTGCCACCAATATCCAGTCATGCGCTTCAATATCATCCGCTCCGAGCTGTCGCCATGTATGCGTTGCCGTTGCTGTGTGCGGGCAGGTTGCGAAACCGAAGTCTGCAAAGTCCTGACGCATGGCGGCTGTTATCTGATCGTCACTAACCGACGCAACGCCGATTTGATCCTTCAGAACCTCGGCCTCGCCGATGAGACTGCGCAGCCTTTCCATATTGCTCGGGTCGCCAACATCCATCGCAGACGCCAGTGTCTGCAAACTGGCACGCGGTATCCACTCGCAAGTTTCAAAGAAGTCGGGAATCGTTTTGTTGGCATTTGTCGCCAGGATAACCGGTCCGATCGGCAGACCCATCTCGCGAGCCATGACGCACGCAAATGCATTGCCGAGATTTCCTGTCGGAATAATAAAGCCCGGTCTGTTCCCGGTGCGCCGGTAATGCCGCAAGCTCGCATCCGCATAATAGGTACTCTGCGGTAGCAGACGCCCGATATTGATGCTGTTTGCCGAGCTGAAACGGTGCTCTTTCGAGAGGTCTGCATCGGCCATGGCCGCTTTAACCATTGTCTGACAATCGTCGAATGCGCCTTTGACCTTCAACGACAAAACGTTGTCGCTCCAGCAACAAAGCTGATGCTCCTGCCTGTCGGATACGCGACCGTCCGGAAACAGAACGGCAACCCGCATACCTGGGCGTTGATCAAAGGCTGCCGCAACGGCGCCGCCGGTATCACCCGATGTCGCGACCAATATGGTCAACGGGGAATCGACATCGCCTTCAAGACGTGACAGACATGCGGCGAGAAATCCTGCGCCCACGTCTTTGAACGCAGCCGTCGGACCGTGGAACAGTTCAAGCAACGCAGCTTCTCTTGAATCAGTCTTTATCGCTGTACTGGGAATCGGAAAATTAAACGTCTCGGCAAGAATTTCGTCGACGTCTTCTTCCAACTCAGAGCCATTAAAAAAGGGCTGCAGCAATATACTGGCAACCTCCCGTATGGATTCTGCCGCATCGAAATCCGCGAGTTCGAAGGTCGGCAGCCGCTCGGGAAGAAACAACCCGCCGTCGCTCGCGATGCCCTTTCGTAGTGCCTCGTCCAGACTGACCGGACCTGCGCCACGGGTACTAAAGTATTTCACTTCTCGCTCTCTATACACGCGCCCGGTGCATTCATCGAGCTAACCCAGGACTGACAGCCGATGCCCTCAGTCCTGCACGCTTGTTCCATCGCGCTGGCCAGGTTGCGCGCGTCACCGTCTTTACACAGGGCAAAAATACTCGGACCGCTACCGGATAATGTGCAGCCCAATGCACCTGACTTGTAGGCAGCTGCGACGACGGTATCAAAGCAGGGAACATTGCCTTTTCGGTGTGGCTCTATGACAACATCGCGCAGTGTCTTGCCGATAAGATCGATATTTCCAGCCGCACAGGCGTGAACAAATCCGGCCAGCAGGCCCTGTTGATCCAGCCAGAGTTTCATTGAAACAGACTTCGGTAAAACCCGTCTTGCTTGCGCCGTGTTGACCTGCAAGTCCGGGTGCAGTAACACGGCACTGACGCCCTCCGGAGTCGGCAAGCGAATAATCTCGGGAAGCAAAATCTCGGGACTCAGAATCAAGCCACCAAAAAGGCTGGGCGCAACGTTGTCCGTATGCATGCCACCGCTCGCGAACTTTTCACCTTCCAGCGCATAGGGCAACAATGCTTCCGTCGGCAGAGGAGTATCGAGCAATGCATTGGCGGCAACTACCGCGGCCACTGCCGAAGAGGCTGAACTGCCCATACCGGATTGTAGCGGCACGCCTTTGTGAACTTTCAGTTCGACACTGCCCTCACCGCCATGCTCATCCCAAAGCGCTTGAGCTGCAATCGACGCCGTGTTCTCGTCGGCATTCGTCGACAGATACGGGTGCAATTCACCATCCAGTCCTCGAACCTCGGAGACCGTGACACGATCATTTTCGGTACGACACGCGATAACGCGATCACCCGCACCGGAGAGCGCAAGGCCCAGCATGTCAAAACCGACGCCGACATTGCCGATCGATGCGGGCGCGAATGCAGTAACAGAATCAGACATAGCCTTCACCAGTATTTAAGAAGTTAGCAAGCCGCAGCAGATCGGCAAAAACACCGGCTGCAGTCACTTCCGGTCCAGCACCCGGTCCTTGAATGACCAAAGGGTTTGCCGAATACCGTTCCGTTTCGAATTGCACAATGTTGTCCGTCAGATTGATATTGCAGAACGGATGCGATGAATCGACAGCCTCCAGCCCCACAGACGCCGTGCCGTCGGCCTCCAATTTGGCGACGTAGCGAAGTTGCTGACCATCCGCGGCGGCTTTTTGATACAGCGACTGCATTTTGTCATCGTAGTCTGAAAGCTTCGCGAGGAACTCGTCGACCGAGCAATCCCGCAACGCCTCTGGCACGAGGTTTCGAACCGGAAAATCTCCAATCTCGATTTTCTGTCCAAGCTCACGAGCCAGGATCGTTAGTTTTCGGGCAACATCCATACCGGATAAATCGTCGCGCGGATCCGGCTCGGTATAGCCGCTCTCTTTCGCGACGCGAACGATCTCCGAGAATGGCGTAGAGCCATCATAGACATTGAACAAATAGGCCAGCGTGCCCGAGAAAATTCCCTGTATCGAGCGAACGTCATCACCCGTGTGTATGAGGTCGCACAGCGTATTGATTACCGGCAATGCAGCACCAACGGTCGTTTCATAAAAGTAGTGCGAACTACCTTCATCCGCCGCATCCTGCAGGGCCTGGTAGTCTTCATAGGCACTGCTGAACGCCTTTTTGTTTGGCGTAATGACGTGGATGCCGCGAGTGAGCCACTCCGCATACTTCGACGCGATCGCATCGCTTGCCGTGCAGTCGATA
>CAZMRZ010000036.1:0-21679 GCA_964568835.1 uncultured Woeseiaceae bacterium
TGGCGACTACGGCTTGTGCCGCAAATGCGAAGAAGAAATAAATCCGAAACGCCTCAAGTTTGATCCGACGGCGATTTACTGTATCGAGTGCGCGAGCAAAGGTGAAACAGTATGAGTAAACTAAAATGCTTGGTGATTGTCGGAATTTCGAGTCTCGCGATGGCTGGATCGAATGGAGTAACACATGCTCAATGAGGAGTCCGGTTTGTTGACGGTGATCGTGCCTGTCTACAACGAGGCAGAAAACCTGCAGCAATTCTACGAGAGCGTTCTCGCGGTGATGGTGCGCGAAAAGTACCGCTACGAAATTATCTTTGTCGATGACGGTTCATCCGATGGCTCCGGAGATATTCTGACCTCGCTCGCCGCGCGCTCGCCCCAGTGCAAAGTTGTGCACCTGCGTAAAAATTTTGGTCAAACTGCGGCCATGATGGCGGGGATGGATTACTCGAGTGGCGACATCATCGTTCCGATCGACGCCGATTCCCAAAACGATCCTGAGGATATTCCGCGACTGCTGGCCAAATTGGACGAGGGATACGATCTGGTTTCCGGATGGCGAAAGAATCGCCAGGATGCGCGTCTGACGCGCAATTTCCCCAGTTGGATGGCCAACAAACTCATCTCCCGGATATCCGGCGTTAAATTGTCCGACTACGGTTGCACGTTGAAGGCCTATCGCCGCTCGATTGTGGAAGACATTAAGTTGTACGGTGAAATGCACCGCTTTCTACCGATCTACGCCTCATGGGCGGGAGCAAGAACCACAGAAATTCCGGTTAACCACAAACCTCGGCTGGTTGGCGAGTCGAAATACGGTTTGGAGCGCGTGGTGAAAGTGCCTCTGGACCTCATGGTCGTTAAGTTTCTCAGTAGTTATTCGCAGAAGCCGATTTATGTGTTCGGCGGCTTCGGATTGTTCAGCCATGCGCTGGCGTTGCTAACGTTTGCTGCAATGATTTACTTCAAGTTCTGGGGTGGCAAGTCTTTTATAGAGACACCATTGCCGTTGCTCGCGGCACTATTCATTCTGATGGGATTCATCGCGATGCTAATGGGGCTCATCGCTGAATTAACAGTGCGGACGTATCATGAGTCCCAGGACAAGCGAACCTACCTGGTCCGTAAGATGGACAATATTGTTGATGACGTCTAATAGCTCGTGACATCGAAAGCACTAGTAGCAGAGAACGGACCCATCACCGAACGCTGGTTCTTGCTTGTCTGGCTTCTCGTTTCAATCTGGCTCCTGGCGTGCGCTTTTCTGGTGGGCGGCGAGTACGGCGACGGCTATCAAACAATCGCAAATGCTCGGTATTTCTTCGGCGACAATCCGGATATCTTCGCTCAAAGGGGCCCGCTCGCCGCATTGGTCCTGTGGCCTGTTGAGGCAGTCGTCACTTCGCTGAAGGTAGGCGCGTTCGACGTCCGGCCCTATCACTTCTACAGCGCCGTTTTGCACAGTGCCTATCTCCTCGGCTGCTGGTTGCTGCTCAAACGCTCAGGCGAGGAATTCGTGCCGCGCATCATCGCATTTGCCATCGCGATCCTGAGTGTTGTGTTTTATGCGAACGCGCCGTTTCTTAGCCACGACATCATTCCCGGTATTCTGTTTTTGCTCTTTATCTTCCTGTGCGATCGGTGGATTCGCGAGCCATCGATCGGCATTGCTTTGCTTGTCGTTCTGCTCGGCATGGCTGTCGTGTTGATAAAGCAGACGTTCGCGATCTTCTGGGTTTCGATTTGCGTCTATGCAGCACTCGCGAGTGTTTTCAAGTGGCATGCCGGCAGCGTTTCCTATTCGCGGATGTTGTCGCTATTTGCTTTGGCAGGACTCAGCGGCATTCTCAGCTGGATAGGATACAGTTGGTATCTCGGCGCGGAAGTCCCGTCAGTAGCGTTTCTGGCGCGGCCGCTACTGTTAATTGAGTCCGTGTCGACCCAATACGAAGTTGGCGGAGACCTTTCCGCACTTTTTCCCTGGGATTTGTATCTTCGCAATCTGCACAACTATGGCGTGACGACAGTCTTATTGCTCGCGCCCGGTATAGTGCTCGCAATACGGCGTGGTGGCCAACGGCAGAAAATGATCGCCGTTTGCTGGGTATTCAGTGTGCTGCTGCTGCAATTCACCAGTTTTCGAGAGGTTCGATACCTGGCGTTTCTTGCACCGCTATCGGCAATGCTGATCGCACCGGTTGTGGCAATCGTATTGATGTCGCGTGCATGGATGTGGCCACTGATCGCCGTTACTGCCTTCGATCAGTACCGAGGCCTGACAATGGCCGCATCCCAGCTAAGCTCGACGGCGGCTATGGATGTTGCGCGCTTTGTCGGTGAGCCTGCGAGCAACGGCAAGCTTGTCTCGTCCGGACACTTGAGCTTCGCCTACATGGCAGATAGCCCGATGCGTCGCGACCGCTATCACGGCCTGTTTCATTTGACCTCCGATCAAATATTTCGCCTGAATGAGGGCGAAGTAGAAGTGCGGCGCGTCTCGGACCCAAGAGATCTTGGCCTAATGGACATCAACGCCGGCGATCGAGTTCTTTTCAGCAATAGAACCGTGGTTCGCCAGCCGCCCTGGGAGGCCGATAATTCTCCGCACAAACTGAACGAACTTCTCATGGCGTCCGGCGATGCGTTGCAAATCGATCTAAGGCGTAGCGGGGACCATTTTGTCGTAGAAGGCCAGGATGGTCGTTACGTCATGCTCGTTCCGGCTGCCGAAGTCGGGAAATCGATGCCACTCATCGTGATTGGTGAGGTTCCCGTTGCGACGATTCAAACGGCATACGGTGATGTTGCGAGCGATACGCTGCGCACTGTGGGCGTAGTCCTTGATACTTTGTGCCAGGCTGATCGCTGTACCCATCTCGAGTAGCTCTTCAGGAATACCTGAACGTGTTCTTGAAGAACGCGGCGAGCATGAATAGTGCCCAGAGTTTCTTTCCGTGATCCGCCTTTTTCGATACGTGCTGTGACCAGTACGACTGCACTTTCTCCGCACGCAGGAACTCGTACATCGGATTGCCTCGGTCCAATAAAATCGTCTCGACGATGTCTCTCAGATCTCCGCGAATCAACGATGCAACTGGCAGCGGAAAGCCGTGTTTCTTTCGGGCGATAGTCGCGGCTGGCACGTAATTCTTCGCTACAGATCGGAGTATCTGCTTGCCGGAATGTCCCTTGTAAAGACTGGAATGCGGAAGTGAAAGGGCGAAATCAGCGACAGCGCTTGACAGAAACGGCGCTCGAACCTCAAGGCTTGTGTACATCGCTGCACGATCCGTTTTTTGCAGGATATTGTAAGGCAGATAGCAATTAAGGAAGTGTTGCTGACAGGACTCGAAAAGCGACCCCCTGCCGAACTCCGCCACCTGCTGCGAGACTTGCTCGAGGATGCGCTGATCGCGCGCTTGATCGCCGATCCACAGGTCTTTTTGATTCCGAGCTGTTACCGCGGACATCCAGTAAACGCTCTGCACATTCGCGGGCATGCCGACGCCGTAGCTGAGTTGTTGCAGCAGGAATGCGGCATTCATATAGGCTGATGACGATGGCATCTTTGCCGCGATCGACTCCAATGCAGTGCCGAAATTGCTTGGCATGCGTTGTAGTATTCTGGCGAAGCGAAGCGCCCTGAAGTTCGGGTAGCCCAGCAGCAGCTCATCGGCACCATCGCCACCGAGCGCAACAGTGACATGTTCTCGCGTCGCTTTGCAGAGGAGGTAGGTCGGCAAAAATGATGAATCGGCAAATGGCTGGTCAATCTTGCTGACAAGTGCCTCCAGACCGTCGACGCAACTGCTGCGATCGAGTTCTATAGTGGTGTGGCGTGTGCCGATCGATCGCGCAACGTCTTCGGCATGCGCTGACTCGTCGAAACTCGACTGCGGGAACTTGATCGTAAATGTGGCGACGTCCGATCTGTGGCGTCTCGCCATTGCCGCGATCACGGATGAGTCGAGGCCACCTGACAGAAAGATTCCAACCGGCACGTCGGCGACCAGCTGGTCTTCGACGGCCTGGCTCAGCAATTGATCGAAGTGTATTTCGGCATCGTGATTGTCAGCCGGCACCTGCCGGGTGACGTCCGATGTACGCCAATAGGGCTCGATAGCCAGGCGGCCGTTGGCCCAGGACAGCACATAGCCCGGTGGCAATTCGTGAATTCCCTGAATGCCAGTAGGACTGCCCGGTATGTATTCCATCATCAAATACAAACTCAATGCGTCCAGGTCGGCGGAAGGGCTTGTCAATGAGGGGTGCTGAAGTAGCGCCTTAATTTCCGACGCGAATATCAATTCGCCGTTGGATTCGGCGTAGAATAATGGCTTCTGACCCAGTGCATCGCGCGCGAGATACAGCGTATCCGACACCGAGTCGTGATACGCAAACGCGAACATGCCATCGAGCATCTGAGCTGCGGCCTTTACGCCATGCATTTCGATAAGCCAGAACAAGGTCTCGGTATCGCAATGATCTCGCAGCACGTGGCCGGCAGCGGCTATTTCCGCGTCGAATTTTCGATGCGCGTAGATCTCACCGTTGTATATGAGCGCGCTCGAAGTGTCGGGATGACACCTCGGCTGTTTGCCGCCCTGCGGTTCGATAATCGTAAGGCGATTGTGTCCGAACGCGATCTTGTCGTTTAGCTCGATGCCCCGTTGATCCGGTCCGCGATAGGCGATCACGTCCAACATCGATTCAACGATCTTGTGGTCGTTCCTCGACGAACTGCCTTGTCGGAGCGTGAATCCCGCTATGCCACACATAGGTGCACGCTAACCTGGTGACTCGGGTTTGATACCCACGACTGTCCACGACATTTCATTGACCCAATGCGCCGTAATGTCCTGCAAGCCCGAGTCCTCCAGGAGTTGTATCGCTTCGTCTTTTTTATAGTAGAGGGCGATGACGGGGATCATGTGGTCATAAACGATGGCACGCAGATGTCGAAACGAAAACGTTCGAATCATGTTCATGTATTCCGTGCGGCCAAGGCCGACTTTCAGGAACAGCCATAACGCCGCAGTCGCAGGAAATGATAGGGCGTAAACCAGAGGCAGCGGCAATTTACTAAAAAGAAACTTGCGCACCGGATTGAAATAACGAATCAACCATTCGTTGTTCTCATAGCCGTATAGCCAAACGAGTACTTTTCCTCCTGGTTTGGTGGCCTTCACCATCTCGCCGACCGCCGCGCCCGGATCGTCAAGATGATGGATAACGCCAATGCTGAATGCAATGTCAAATCTGTCCGTCTCGCCAATGTCGTAGGCACTGCGATTCTCAACCGTGGCGCCGTCGTAAGGAGCGAGATTTTGTCTCGCCGCGGAGAGCGTGCGTTCGTCGATATCAATGCAAAGACTTGATTTCGCACCGTACGTGAATGGCCAGTAAGAGTTCCTGCCGATCCCGCAACCGACATCAAGAAATGTTCTGGACTGCCACGCGGCCTCATCCACGCAGATAGTCCAACGCTTGAACTGCTGCTCATGGACGGGAAGTATCTCGTTAAAGATATTCCAGGAATGTCCAAAGCGATCCGGTGAACCCTTTTGCTCGGCTTCGCTCAGTTTCATTTCGCTCTCGGACACGTTAAGTCACCGCAGCGTCGCGTTGGGCGACAGCGCGACCACAAAGAGCCCCAGCGCGATAAGGGCAATGCCGACCCAACGGTAGGTACCTATAGCTTCGCCCAATACCAGGTGTGCTGCGAAGATAACCAGCACGAACTGCAACGCGAAAATAGACTGCGCCAGATTCAGTGACGTTCGCTTCAAGACCATCAGGTAGAAGACCATCGCCATACCGAACGCCATCGCACCGAGAAACGTATTCATGTTGAGCAAGCTGAATGGCCAAATCGTACTGACGCCGCGTTCGCCGGCCCCGGTTTTGAGCAACAGATTGCCTATGACCGTGCAGGCCATGCTTGCGACTATGAAAGTACCGGTTACCAGAGAATCGCCGCCCATGTTTAGTCCGCCTTTATCGGTTTGATTGCAGTGCCTACTACCTGAAGTCCGGCTCGCCGTAGCCAGGGTAGGTTCGTGCACCAGTTGTCGAAACGCGCAGCGGCGCGTGTCAGCCCGCGAATGCCCGGGATGAAGCGGAACAGACGATTGAAGAACAGCACGTCGCTATTCATGAAAATACAAAATCCAAAAAATCCGCAGGTCGTCCATTTCCGCACCTCGAAACCGTTTTCCTCAAGCGGTGGAACGGTCTCTTTCCAGGTCAGCGGTCGCTCGGTCTCGTGATCGAGAATCGGTGATAGCCGATAGACGATCGCACGCAACATCTTCCACAGCCAGAAATCGCTGACCGGTTCACGCCAGATGTAGGCGCCGCCGGGCTTCAATATACGAAAAACCTGCTTGAACAAAGCGTCTCGGTCAGGGACGTGATGAATGCCACCCAGCATGAAGACGGTATCGAAGCTGTTCTCGGCAAGTGGCATCTGGGTCGCGTCTCCCTGCACAAAATGCAGACGCTCGTTGTCGAAGGAGGATTTACCCTTGTTCAGCATCGACGACGAGACGTCGATGCCGACGCCCTTGTCGATTGATTCCTCAAATAACGCAAACGCCTCTCCCGTTCCGCAACAAACCTCTGCAACCAACCCGAGATTATCGATATCCACTTGCTCACGGAGAACATCATCGAGATACGACATGTATTCACGCGTATGCGGGTAGTCCAGATTCGCGGTATAAGCATCTGCTATCTCGTCATAGTGACCCTGTTGAATAAGAGCCTCTGGCGAGCAAAACGCATCGGCGAATAACGGAATGCCGTTATCGTCAATCCGGTAGGAATTTCGCCCTGACTCTGACACCAGGCCGGCGTCAGTCTGACGGAGTTTCTCATCCGATCGTGGGCACCGCAGTAAAGGTAATACAGCTTGCAGGTCGTGATCGATTTTCAGGATCCACCAAATAGTTCGATTTTAGTTTGGTTCTGCGAGCCCGCGGTCAGCTCGGCGTGCAGAGTATACTCGATGATAACCCTTGTAATTTGGTCCTATGGAGGCTAATTTCCCCGGCAAGACGTTGATGGGGACCAGTAAGTAGTCCAATCAGGCCGAAGCGACCGGAGGATAGTGAAAGCTCCGGGCCTGAAACTACTGAATATCACCCCGGAGTCGCCGCCCGAAAAGCACTGCTGATTAGGGTTGGCCGAGTGGCTCATGAAACGAGCGACGGATTGGTAAGACAGTCCATGAGGCGGTGATGTTGGCCGCGAAACCGGGTGGTACCGCGAAGAATTCTCGCCCTGGACAAAAGGTACCAGTTACTTTTCGGCGAAAGGTAACTGGTACCTTTTGTCCAGGGCGTTGTTGTTTTTGGAGAAGGTGTTTTGTCATTTAAAGAGATTAGCGGTCGTTACGACGGTCCGGCCCTCGAAACCGAGGTGCTGGAGTTTTGGCGAGAGCACGATATTTTCCAGAAGACCCTGGGTCAGACCGAGGGGAAACCGCAGTTCAGTTTTAACGAAGGTCCGCCGACCGCTAACGGCAAGCCCGGCATTCATCACGTGTTGGCGCGCAGCTTCAAGGATATTTTTCCGCGTTATAAGACGATGCAGGGTTACCACGTGCCGCGAAAAGCGGGCTGGGATACGCACGGTTTACCTGTAGAGCACGAAGTCGAGAAAGAGCTCGGCATATTCGACAAGAAAGAAATCGAAGAGAAGGTCGGCATCGCAGAGTTTACCAAGCGATGTCGCGACTCGGTCATGCGTTATATCGGCGACTGGGAAAAAATGACAGAGCGCATGGGCTTCTGGGTCAATCTCGATGAAGCGTATTACACGCTGAACAATTCCTATATCGAATCCGTCTGGAACCTGCTGCAGAAGATCTGGGACAAGGACCTGATCTATCGTGGCTACAAAGTTGTGCCCTACGATCCGCGAATCGGCGCAACGTTGTCGTCTCACGAGTTAGCGCTTGGCTATAAAGATGTCGAGGATCCGTCGATCACCGTGCGCTTCAAGATGCAGGGTGAAAACGACACCTATTTTCTGGTGTGGACAACGACACCCTGGACGTTGCCGTCGAATCTCGCGCTGGCCGTTGGTGCCGACATTGACTACAGCTTCTGTGAGTCAGAAGGGCAGACGCTGATCGTTGCGGAGGCATTGCGGGAAGCCGTCTTCCGCGACATCGAGCACTCGGTTAGCAAGACCGTAAAAGGTGCTTCGCTGGTTGGAGCTCGCTACGAACAGCTGTTCACCTACATCGAAGTCGACGCACCGAATGCATTCCAGGTCTATGAAGCCGACTTTGTCAGCACCGAAAGCGGTACCGGCATCGTACATACAGCGCCGGCATACGGCGTAGACGATCTTGCGCTCGGCCAGGCGAACGACTTACCGGTCGTCCACAGCGTGGGTCTCGACGGACACTTCATCGAAGATGTGGAGCCCGTGAAAGGTCTGTTCTTCAAGGACGCGGACAAGCCGCTCATTCGACTATTGAAAGAGCGCGGCATGATGTTTCGCTCCGAACGCTACCTGCACAGCTATCCGTTCGGTTGGCGCACAGGCGACCCGATCCTCTACTACGCGAAGAATGCCTGGTATATCCGAACGTCGAAATTTCGCGATCGAATGACCGAGCTAAATCAGACGATCAACTGGGTGCCCGAGCACATCAAGGATGGCCGCTTCGGCAAGTGGCTCGAAAACAATGTCGACTGGGCGCTGTCGCGCGAACGTTTTTGGGGCACGCCGCTGCCCGTCTGGACAGACGGCGAAGGCGAGTTTCACTGCATCGGCTCGGTCGGCGAACTCGAAGAATTAACCGGGCGCGAGCTCAGCGAACTCGATCTGCATCGTCCTGCCGTTGATGAGATCACATTCGAGAAGGATGGCAAGACCTGGCAGCGTGTTCCCGAGGTTATCGACTGCTGGTTCGACTCCGGCGCCATGTCCTACGCGCAATGGCATTACCCCTTCGAAAATGAAGACAAGTTCGAGAAACATTTTCCGGCGGACTATATCTGCGAGGCGATCGACCAGACGCGTGGCTGGTTTTACACCTTGCACGCGATCTCAACATTGGTTTCCGACAGCGTCGCCTACAAGAACTGCATCTGTCTGAATCTGATCGTCGACAAAGACGGCAAGAAGATGTCGAAGTCGGTTGGCAATATCATCAATCCCTATGACGTCTTTGACACGGTTGGTGCGGATGCACTCCGTTGGTATTTTCTCGCGCGATTGTCGCCTGACGTGCCGAAGCGGGTGTCGGTCGAGATCGTCGCGGATGTCGCGAGCTCGTTCATCAACACGTTCTGGAATACCTATGGCTTCTTCGTACTCTACGCGCGCCTCGATAAAGTTGATCTGAGCCGAAAAATTGCACCGGAAGATCGTCCGGAAATTGACCGCTGGGCGCTGGCCTTGCTGCACAAAACTATTTCGACTGTCACCGAGTCGCTCGACAATTTCGATGCGAAGACGGCGGGCGAAGCACTGGAGTCTTTCGTTGATCAGCTAAGTAACTGGTACGTGCGACGCAACCGTCGTCGCTTCTGGAAATCGACGGATGCCGACGATACTCAGGCCGCCTATCTGACCTTGTATGAATGCCTGAACGCGGCACACAAGCTCATGGCGCCATTCGTGCCGTTCCTGGCAGAAAATGTTTATCAGAACCTCGTCAGGAACGTGGACGACGATGCTCAGGAATCTGTGCACATGACCGATTGGCCGGTGGCAGAGTCAACGTGGCAAAACGACGCCCTGTTATTCGATATCGATGTCGTGCAAAAAGTCGTTGGTCTCGCGCGCGCAGCCCGCGGCCAATCTGGCGTTCGAACCCGCCAGCCTCTGGCGCGTCTGCTTATCCGGGCGCCAAGTGATGAGGCCGCTCGTGCACTGGATAGTCATAAGGACCAGATTCTCGAGGAACTCAACGTCAAGGCGATCGAGTTTATCGCCCGTGACGCAGGCCTGGTCAGCTACCGCATCAAGCCAAACCTACCTCGCATCGGTAAGACTCACGGCAAGATGATTCCACTCATCCGCAAAGCGCTGGTGGAAGCGGACGGAGCTGCAATTGCGAGCGCGGCCGCGCGCGACGAATCGTTTGATATCGAAGTCGATGGGCAGACGATTACATTTGAAGGCGCGGATGTATTGATCGAAACCAGCTCGGCCGAGGGCTATGCCTGCGCCGAAGACTCGGGCTATCTCACCGCGCTGGATACGACACTCACCGACGACCTCATCAATGAAGGATTTGCCCGCGAATTGATCCGCTCAGTCCAGGATGCTCGCAAACAGGCGGGTCTGGAGGTGTCTGACCGGATTACGCTGGGCATATCGGGCTCAGGCGCGGTCAGCAGTGCATTGAATGTCCATCGCGAATACGTGATGAGTGAGACGTTGGCAACGGCTTGGGAGGTGGGTCAGTCGAAGCCTTTGTATACGGATCAGAAAAAACTCGGCGACGATAGCTGGACCATAGAAATTACGAAATAACGATGGGCCGCTAAAAACTGCGCTTGGCTTCCAGCAAAATCTGGACATCATCGATCGTGTCGTCGCCGTTCAGCGGAAACGCGAGGTCGAGATGAATGACTTTTCCGGATGACCCGCGAGTCGGGGCGATGCGAAGACCAATGCCTATGTCCGTCAGCCAGCCACGCTGCTCGTCGCCCAGCGGATTGCGGCCCCAGGCGCGTCCAGCATCGGCAAATATGGCGCCGCCAATGCGCGCAAGGCGAAACGGATACCAGTCGGTGAAATAGCGTTGCTCGATAGTTACGAGCAACTTGGAGTCGCCACTCTGGTAGCGCAACGGGTAACCGCGAAGACCGGTGTTGCCGCCAATATAAATCGGGTTGTCGAGATCGAGAGCGTGTCCGGCCGTCGCGCTGAGCTTCGCGAAGAAGAGTCGCTTCGCAGATTGTGTTCGATAGTAGCGGACGGCAAATGACAGCGTAGAGTTTGCCGAATGACCGGACTCCAGACGTCCGCTGGCTGCGGCAGAAGCAACCACCGCATTTCTTTCGAGGGAACCGAAACCACGGCTTGCTCTCGCTTTGTAAATAAGCGCGTCGCGATCGGCGCCCAGCGATTGATCTGACCAGCCGAGCATCGCGGACAGGTAGGTTCCCATGAAAAAATCCTCCGTCCGACCTATCTGGTCACGGTCGCTTGATGCCTCAAACTCGTCCTGTACGACCTCATATCCCATAAAAGCGTAAACGAGCTTGCGATCTTCCGGCAGCAGTGGCGGCAGAGCAGGGGTGGGTACCTCTGAGTAACGGTTGTCATCATGAGTGACACCGAGCGTCCAACGCCTGGCAAAGCCCTCACGCAGTCCCTTGGACCAACCGCCAAAAGCTGAAAAGTTACGGTTTTCATGCTGATACTCCGCCGTTTCCTCGCCCGCGAGATACAGCGCACTGCGGCGATCGTCATCCAGTGCCTGGAGTCCGGCCGTCCAGCGGGCATCCAGGGCGTAGAATGGCCGGACGACAGACAGCAGATTGGATTTACCGTCGGAGTTATCGGCCAGGCGCAAGAACGTAGAAACCCAGGTCTCGCGGAAATTTCGGTCGAAAAACTCAAAGCTGTCCGATGTTCGATCAACATCTTCTTCGTGGTTGTAGCGTAGCGCTTGTCCCCGGCCCAGAAAATTGGTCTCCTCAAGACCAATCTGTGTACGGTTCTCACCGCCGCTGCGAGATGCCGAGATGTCAGGACCCAAGGACCAGACGTCGCGCGTCGTGACGACAATATCGACGATGCCGTCTTCGATCTGAATTGGCTTGATTTCCGCGTTATAGAAGTAGCGGTTCTGCCGCAAAATGCGGGCCGATTCGTCGATGAGTCGTTGCGAATACTCAGTTCCGCTATGAAACAACAACTGCTGCTCGATGAATTTGTCTTTGGTAACGATGTGCAGACGATTGGCGAGTCGGTACAGCGCCTTATCTTCATCCGGATTCGTCAAATCGAAGACATCCGATTTTTCGAGTATCACCCGACGAATGACAGCGCCATTTTCCTCGAGAGTATGAGGGTCAGGGTTCTCCTGAGCCGCCAAGGCTCCCGAGAACGTCAGAAGTGGCAGCAGAATCACAAGCGGTGGAGTCATAATCGACAGTTTGGGTAGTAATTGGGTTCATTGCCATACGGGATCACTCAAGCAGTCGGTTGATCGGCTCAAATCGCGAAAGAAATTTAGCGCTTGCGCAGACTTCCAATACTCTGATATAAAAAAGCTGCGCAAGAACTTGAAAGATAGGGAGTACTTTTAGGGATCAGCGGCTCTGCAGGGGGCCGGACTACAGGAGGTAGTCAACTCCAATAACAAAAGCGTACAAGCCGCCGAGAGGGTATGAGCGGCAAAACAATAATGAAACGCTGGAGTGGCAATGACGAATCACGTCGAACGCTTTCACGCCGCACTCACGGTGCTGGCTGGGCATGGTCATATAAAACAACGACTTATCAAGGCTTACGAGGAGAACCTCGTGGCAATCAACGAAGACGAATTACCCGTTTCAATGAAGGAATCGTTCGCCGATTTACGACGCCAGATGTACGGCGTCACGCCGCTCAATGGCGAAGGGCCGATATGCGCTTCGGTGCGCAAGATGTCCTTTTGCGAAGCGAGCGAGTGTGCGGCGTCTGTGGTCACCCTGTACGGTCAGATCGCTCGATTGCAGGAGGGTGCGCAGGCGGGCATGCCGTCGGCGGAGCTCGACGAGGCCCGAGTCCCGCCTTTTCTGGTGAAGACCGTATAAGGTCGCGCGTAAGACGCGCTCGTACGAGGCCGTCCTACGGCCGAAACTGCTCGCGCGTAAGACGCGTTTATGCCCTCTGGGTGCTCCTACAGGTCCACTTTGATCGGGTAGTAGACGTAGGTCAGTAAATCCTCTTCCGCCACCTTGCCGGGATCACTCACGTAGGACTCCCAGGCCGCACCATTGCGCTCAATCCCCAATGCCGCCAGATAGGCCGATATTTTGCGGTGCGTCGTCGTCAGCTGCCTGTATGAGCCCGTGTGGCGGACTCGAATGACGGGTCCCGCATAGGTCTGAGCAACAGTTACCCCAGCACCATCTCGCGGCGTATCGTCTGTGAGACCTCGCACCGGAATCGCCGCATCGAACGATAACTCCGAACCGCTGAAATTGCGTGTGATGGACAGCGGTGCGCCGGCATCGGATAAACCGTTGTCGTCGATAAACGTCAGAATCTGGAAGTAAGCCCTGCCCAGAGCTTCTGATATCGCCGCCGGCTCCGGTCGCGACGTTGTCGACAACAGCGCAATGTCGCTCGCTTCCACGACAATGTGTTCGATCTCGACGTCGCTGAAGTCTGTGCCGGGCAGGCTTTCCGCGAGTTCCTTGAGAGCGGCGAGCCCATCTTGATAGTCCCGCGCGACAACGCCACCCAACATCGATGCGAAGTATCGACCAACAATATTCATTCCGTAGTCGGCTTCGAAGCCCCAGGTGATGATTGTCGTTCCAACACCCGGCATCAGCCGAAACCATGACCCGGCTTCCCCCGACTCGCCCTGATTGATAGTGATTCCGACGTAATCATAGGGTCGACTTTCGGTGATGATCTGATTGCCGCTGCCGATAATCGCGCCGTCCCATGTAACGATGGCGCCTTCGCCGCGATTGGCGCCAGAGTAGAGGAAGCGCGCATTGGGATCAGTGTCCGCCCAGGGTGCCCAAAGCGAAAAACGTCGAAAATCATTAACGAGCGCAAACACGGTGGCCGGATGGGCATCGATTTCGGTATTGACCTCAATCTGATGTGTCCGCGGCAGGGCGAAACCTATTATGATCAGAAGCGCGAGAAAGGCGCCGATTCCGTAGATCAGTTTTTGCACGGTTACAGATTTCCGTTATTGCAATATCGGGGCGCGATTATTCCACAGAAAGGATTCATTGGGCACAATGCGCGAATGACTGACCAAATAAATCCTTCATTGCCAATTGGCGTTTTCGACTCCGGTGTCGGTGGTCTGACCGTTTTGAAGGCGATCCGTGAGGTTTTGCCCAGCGAGAACCTGGTCTACCTGGGTGATACCGCAAGATTACCGTACGGTACCAAGAGCCCGGCGTCGATCGTGCGTTACGCAACACAGGCGACTGCCAAGCTTCTCGAGTACGACATCAAAATGCTGGTTGTTGCCTGTAATACGGCATCAGCGGTGGCGCTGGATGAACTGCAAAAGCAGATGAAAGACATACCGGTTATCGGCGTCGTCGAACCCGGCGCTATCGCGGCGGTTGCCGCCAGGCCTGGAGGCTCGCACCTGATTCTCGCGACGGAAGCGACCGTACGTCTCGGTGCCTACGGCAAAGCAATTTCAGCGCGTGATCCGAAGGCGGTCTTCAAAGAGCAGTCTTGCGAATTGTTGGTGGCGCTCGCCGAGGAAGGCTGGACGAGCGGCGATATCGCCGCTTCCATTGTCAGGCGGTATCTCACCGAGGCAGAGGACGAGGGTTTTGAAGCGGATAGCATCATCCTCGGATGCACGCATTTTCCGTTGCTCCGGGGAGTGATTAGCGCTGCCGCCGGTGAGGCGGTGGCTGTTGTGGACTCGGCGAATACGACAGCGGCGGTAGTAAAGGAAACCTTGAGTTCAATGGGCGGTTTGGTCAGTGGCTCGAAGCCAGGTCAGCTGACTATGTTGGCGACGGATGGAAGTTCCCGATTTGCACGTGTCGGCGGACAGTTTCTGGGTGAGCCACTGCGTGCGGACGACGTCCAACTCGTCGATCTTTAGGTCGCCAGCGAGGCCGCGAGAACGCCTTGCTGTGCAATAATGTCGGATCAATTCTGCTTCAGGGGGAAGCTGTGATTTTCAGGAATTTTTCGCGCCGGTTCGGCGCCGTTACCGTTTTGTTATTTTTGGTTTCGTGTGGTGTCGAAGAGCCCGTGGGTCCCGATTTCCAACCGCTGGAAGTAGTGGCGCCACGGCCCGGGATCTATGCCGATTTTACGCTGACGGCGGACCTGAGCTCGCTGACCGATGGTCAGAAAGAAATGATCGCCTTGTTGATAGATGCGTCACAGATCATGGACGACCTGTACTGGCGGCAGACTTATGGCGATGACTACGAAGCGTGGCTGGAGTCGATAGCCGACGCTGACACGCGTCGATTCGCCGAGCTCAACTACGGCCCCTGGGATCGTCTCGAAGGGGACAAGCCCTTCATGAAGGGCATTGGTGCCAAGCCTCCCGGCGCGAACTTCTATCCCAAGGACATGAGTAAGGAAGAATTCGAGCAGGCTTATCTGCCGGGCAAGAACGGTCTTTATTCTCTGATTCGCAGAGATGCTGAAGGTGCGCTCACGCTGCTTCCTTACCACGAAGCCTATGCCGAGGAACTCAAAGCGGCTGCTGATTTGCTGCGCGAGGCTGCAAAGCTGGCCGAAAGCAACGACTTCGGGAATTACCTCAAGCTCCGGGCTGCCGCATTGATCAGTGATGAGTTTCAGGTCAGCGACATGTACTGGATGGATGTTCGCGACAATGACATCGACGTCGTCATCGGTCCTATCGAAACCTACGAGGATGCGTTGTTCGGATACCGCGCATCCTACGAGTCCTATGTGCTCGTCAAAGATCTCGAGTGGAGCGATCGATTGAGCCGGTTCGCGGATTTTCTTCCTGCATTGCAAGAAGGCTTGCCCGTCCCGGACGAATACAAATGGGAGACGCCCGGAACTGACTCGGATTTGAATGCTTACGACGTTGTCTATTACGCGGGTGCCAGTAATGCGGCCGGCAAGACCATCGCGATCAATCTACCCAACGACGAAGAAGTTCAGCTGTCCCGAGGCACACGTCGTTTGCAGCTCAAGAACGCGATGCGAGCAAAATTTGACAAGATCGTCGAGCCAATTGCGGACGAACTGATCGACGAGTCGCAGCGTGAACACGTCAGCTTCGATGCCTTTTTCGCTAACACGATGTTTCATGAGGTCGCCCACGGCCTTGGGATCAAAAATACGATCGATGGACGTGGACTCGTACGCGAGATTCTGCTCGACATGTCCTCGAGCATGGAAGAGGGTAAGGCGGACGTCCTCGGTTTGTACATGATCACCGAGCTGCACAAGGCCGGTGAACTCGGCGACGTTGACCTGCGCGACTACTACGTGACGTTCATGACCAGCGTGTTCCGTTCAATTCGCTTCGGCGCGTCAAGTGCGCATGGCAAGGCCAATATGGTGCGATTCAATTTCTTCCTGGATAGCGGCGCATTCGTCCGCGATGCCGAGACAGGTCGGTATCACGTAGATTTTGAGCAGATGGCTTCGTCAATGACAGATCTGTCACGACTCTTGCTGACTCTACAAGGTGATGGTGACTACGAGGGTGTGCTCGAGCTGATGGCGTCGCGCGGCATTATCGAGACGGAGCTGCAGGGTGATCTGGACCGACTAACTGAAGCCAACATACCGGTCGACATTACATTCCAGCAGGGTGTTGCCGAGCTGGGCATCGAATAACAATAAAAAGGGCGATGACTACGAGGGTGACGCGGCATTGTTGCCACACTAGCGCTCGCTTCAGCCTATTGGTAGAGGTCGCGTTTTTGAACGCGCGGCAGCTGTGTTCCGAACAAGGTCGTCAAGTACAGTGCATCGGTGGTTTCCAGAACGCCGGTGAGGGTTGGGAAGCGTGCGGTTGGCTCATGGAGATTCATCAGAACCTCGCCGTTGCCATTGATCGCGATAACGTGCGACAACGGCTCGGCTTTCGGGCGTAAAAATTCGGGTAAGCGCTGGATAACTTTTCGGACAAAGGGATTGTCCGATAGCTTGTCGATCATTTGATTTCTGGGTGCAGCGAAGCCGATCCAGAAGCGACCGTTCATGCCGTTCTTTATGTTGTCAGGGAAGCCAGGGAGGTTGTCAATAAGGATTTCAGTTTTACCAGCCTGCCCACCCTCTAGCCAGTATTTCAGAATACGATAGTGGCTGGTCTCAGAGACCACAAGAAAACGGCCATCCTCGCTGACGGCGACGCCGTTGGCGTAGTTCAGGTTGCTCATCAGGCGGCTAACGGCTCCGGTCGCCGGATCAAAGGAATAGACGTTGCCATGTCCACCGTGTTCGAGAATATCCAGGAGGCTGGCGGCATAAGAGCCGCCGAAATCGGCGGCTGTGAATTTGCTGCTCGACTGACTGAAATAGATGATGCCGTCCGGACCGATCGCCAGGTTATTGGCGTTGGCTAATGCCCGGCCATCGATCTCGTTAAGCAGGTTCGTTATCACGCCGTCAACGGCGACTCGCTGGATGCCCAATTCCGCGTTGGCTATGACGAGCGAGCCGTCGCTGTCGGACTCGATCCCCAACGGTCGTCCACCGACATTCACAAACTCGCTGACGCCGCGGTTCTGGATACGGACGATCGATCCGTTATTCGTTGTCGCATAAATACGGCCATCAGGCCCGATGGCCGCGTCCTCTGGTCCTTCGAAATCGCCGAGGTTTATCGCGGTAGCTGATTTGAGGAAGTCGTTCTTGGTGAAGGGGTCTACATATCCGCGGTCGATGGGAGCTCGCCACGACACGGGATCAACAGGCACTGGCCAAAACAGGAAATACGCAGCGACGAGCGCTGCAAAAATTCCGAATGAAGCGAGCGCCTTCTTCACGAAGGCGATTTAACGGTTGGCGTCGATCATGCGCAGAAACTCAGCGCGAGTCCGTGCGTCTTTGCGGAAAGTGCCGCCCATTTGACTGGTGACCATCGATACGTCGGATTTGTGAATGCCGCGCGTGGTCATGCATTGATGTTTCGCTTCGACAACAACAGCGACGCCCTTCGGTTGAAGTACGTCCTGTATGCAGTTGGCGATTTGCGCCGTCATTTTTTCCTGTACCTGAAAGCGACGGGCGAAGGCTTCAACCACGCGAGCCAGTTTGCTGATACCGACAACTTTGTTATTGGGAAGGTAACCGACATGTGCTTTGCCGATGATGGGCGCCATGTGATGTTCGCAATGCGACTCAAACGCGATGTCGCGCAGAACGATCATTTCGTCATAGCCTTCGACTTCCTCGAAAGTGCGCTCAAGATAAGCAACCGGATTTTGTCCATAGCCGCTGAACCAGTCTTCATAGGCTCTGGCGACACGCTTCGGCGTATCGATAAGACCTTCGCGGCGCGTGTCCTCGCCGGCCCACAGCAGCAGCGTGCGGACGGCTTCTTCAGCTTGCTTGCGACTGGGCTTGCGGGGTTTTGTTGGTTTTTTGTTGGCGGCCACGTGTGAATACTACAGAGCGTCTGGGGTCTTTGGCCAGCATTACTGCTCAGGCGCAAGACACTCCGGTTCCGCGAAGACCGCAATAGCCGCCCGGATTCTTTGCGAGGTACTGCTGGTGATACTCCTCGGCGTAGAAAAAAGTATCGAGCGCAGCAACTTCTGTCGTGATCTGTCCATGTCCGGCCGCTGTCAGTTCCCTTTGGTAAGCGTCGCGCGAGGCCGTCACGATATCCCGGTGCTCATCACTGCCGGTGTATATAGCTGACCGATACTGACTGCCGACGTCATTACCTTGTCGCATCCCCTGTGTCGGGTCATGGCTCTCCCAGAATACGGTGAGCAAGTCGCAGTAACTGACTTTAGCCGGGTCAAAGACGACGAGAACGACTTCAGCGTGATTCGTTTCACCGCCGCAAACGGAGCGATAATCCGGGTCGGGCACATCGCCGCCCGCGTAGCCAACTGCAGTGGAAAATACGCCCTCGATCTGCCAGAAGCGACGTTCCGCGCCCCAAAAACAACCCAGTGCGAAAACCGCCTGCTGCAAGTGCGCCTCGAAAGGTCCCTGTAGTGGATTGCCGTTTACAAAGTGCTTGTCGGGAATGCTTATTGCTGTGCTGCTCATCATGGTGTGCTCAGTTGGGCCGGGTATCGTGCGCCGCGGCGTGGGTGATCGATAATACCGTCTGCACCTTGAAATCGCACAGCGATCGACTGCGTTCGTCCCCAGGACACCGCCCGATACACCGCGAAATGTAAATGCGGCATCGTGGTGTGCCCGGTGTTTCCGGACAAGGCGATTTTTTGCCCGCGCTCAACGGCATCGCCGACATTGACCAACACGCCGTTGTGGTCGAGGTGATAGTACTCGCCCGTAGTGCCGTCTGGATGCAAAACGACAATGAAGTTGGCGAACTGGCCACAATTATCTTCCCAGCAGCCCTTCGAGTTTGATTCCTCGATTCGCGCGACTACGCCGGATCGGGCGGCATGAACGGCAGTCCCTGTTCGCATATCAAAATCGACAGAAAATTCTTCGCGCCCCGTGTGACTGAATCGCGAGCCGTAGCCCTGCAGGACGCGGTACGAGCGCTGGGGTGCATACGGCAGTGAATACAGATAGGTGTTGTCGTGGTTGGCGTCTTTTCGCCCGACAGTCCATTTGTAGTCGTAGCGAAAAAAACCCGAGTCGCCGCCCTCGTGACCATCAAGCAACAGGACTTTCTGTGACTCACCGGGTTCCAACGTTCGTGTGACCGTGTTCGGTCCGGCGATCGAGTAGTTTCGGGCACTGACGCTGAGCGTGTAAGTAATTGGGAATTCGCGCAGGTTGCGTGCACGCAGTTCTACGTCATTGCCGCTCTGAATTTCATCGACGCAAATCCAGTTGTCTTTGCATCCCGCATACGCAGCACCCGACAAAGTCGCGAACAACACGCCAAAAAGGATATTCAGAGCGCAACGTCGCATCGCTCAATCGCTATCGGCATCCTGCCGCTCGCCACCGCCTGTGTCGTCACTGGGGACATCGTCAACCGCTTGCGCCTCGCCAGACGTAACTTCCGGCTTTTCGGGTTGCGGATTGGCCGCGCGCAGCATATCCAAATCGGATTGCAGGTATGAAAACGTATGCACAAGTCGTACGTTTTCGGCCTCGACGGGTACGCCGTCCACCAGACGCGGCCTGTAAACCCGACGCCGCAACTCACGATGCACCATTCTTTGCATATCGCTGAATTCGGCGGGTTTCGCGAGGCCTCGCAGTTCTTGTAACTCACCCCGGGCGGAAATGGTGTAATCGACAACAATTTCGCCCGGCAGCAGTGCATTTTTGGCCGAACCGACACTTTGAACGCCGCCCGCAAATTGAGGCAGGCGATCAGCTCGAATCGCGACCGGATCTCTGAACCACTCATCTCTCACCGCAAGCCGCACATCATCAGTCGACAAGTCGTCCCACACCTGGAGATAAATCTTACTTGCGCGTCTTTGGGAATCGGCGTTAACAAAATAGTCCGCCAACGCGATCTGGGTTGTTGCGAGATCGTTCCAGTCGAAGTCTTCCGCCTTTTCCGCGATGCGTACCGCGCGTTTGAAGTACATCTCACCGCTCGAAACCACACCTTGGAACTGCTGCGTCGCGGTTGAGGCATTGATGTAATAAAAAGACTCCCCCAGTCGTCGTAACGGTTCCACTAACAACGGATTTTCTTTATCGCCGGCGCCTTCGATAATTCTGATGGCTCGACGGTAGGTCACTCGCTCGTCGTCGAAGTAACCCGCACGATGTTGCCAATCGGCTCGATTCATCAACGATGGCAGGAGTCCCAGCGGGCTCTCTTCGAAATGCTTGACGTTGAGAATATGAATCCGGTCGAGGATCTGGCGCGCGGCTTTCGTGTCCCCGGATCGAATAAAAGTCTCCGCGACGGACTCCAGAATCTCAATCTGCTGCAGGTTGTGCGGGCCTTCATTAACATGTGTGATGTGGGCCGCACGGGTATAGGTTTTTCTCGCCTGATCCGGACGACCGTTGCCCAGCTGCGCGGCTCCCAGCCCCTTAAGCGGATTAACCAGGGCGCCGTTGAGTCTGTCGTCGACGACCTCAATGATTTCAATGGCGGACGTGAAGTTCTGAATCGCCGCATCGAACTGGCCATTGCTGTGTTGCACGATGCCGAGATTGTTGAGCGCGTTCGCAGTTTCCCGAGACTGCGGCCCATAAATCCTGATCGCCATTTCAATGATCCGTTTGGCGGCGATATCCGCTTCGTCGAGTATGCCGTCGTTGAATAGTTGTCTGTATCGCGCAAATTCTTCGAGCAACTGCTCTTCGGTGGGTCCGCTCGCCGTTACAGCCTGCGTATCGTCCTCAGCAACGGGGACGGTCTGTCCCAGGGGGCCAGCGACATCATCGGCGTCGTTTTCCTGAGCGAACGCGTGAGAAAGGGTCGCCAAAGGCAACATCAGGAGAATTGTGAATGCGGAATACGGTTTGATTTTAATCATGCGGTCTACGTTGCGGTACCCAGGCTTTCGGTCGGTTCTTGTTTGATCCATCCCAGCTATTTTGAGACCCGATCGAGTCCCGTTAGTTCTCAGTTTCGGAATTCTCAGGCTGTAATCCACTATACCCACTGGCGCGGGTAGGCGGTAGTTCGATCGTTTCTGAGTTGACTAAAATCCGAGGTCCAGCTGACGCTGCGCAGGGTGTAAAAAACGACTGCAATCAAGCGCTTGCTCGTAAGTATTTGATTCAATCCCAAACTGGCGTGCAGCCTTGGTAAATCGGGCTGCGAGCATCTTCGCATAAGGGCCCTGACCCGTCTGTCGTCGACCGAAGCGATGGTCGTAGCGTTTTCCGCCGCTGGCCTGCTTGATGAGACTCATAACATGAT
>CAZMRZ010000036.1:21779-29069 GCA_964568835.1 uncultured Woeseiaceae bacterium
CGATGGTCGTAGCGTTTTCCGCCGCTGGCCTGCTTGATGAGACTCATAACATGATCACTTCGATCCGGAAAATGAGCCTCCAGCCATTCACTGAAGATCTCTTTGACTTCATGCGGTAATCGCAAGAAAACGTAATGTGCTCGGCTGGCACCGGCGTCGGCAGCCGCTTCCAAAATAGCTTCAATTTCACCGTCGTTAATGGCGGGGATAACCGGTGCGAGCAAAAGGCTAACGGGTATGCCAGCCTGAGTGAGTTCACGAATTGCGTTCAAGCGAGATTTCGCCGCCGGCACCCGCGGCTCCATGATTCGTTTCAGATCGCCATCCATTGTGGGAATGCTGATCGCTACTGAACACATTTTCTCACGGGCCAAATCACTCAAGAGGTCGATGTCACGGCAAACCAGATGACTTTTCGTGATGATGTTCACGGGATGACGGTATTCCGCGAACAACTGCAACAATTGCCGAGTGACCTGCAGCGTCTTCTCGGCCGGCTGATAGGGGTCCGTGTTGGCACCGATCGTTATCGGTTTGCACTCGTAGCCGGTCTTTTGCCACTCGTTAAGCAGCCGAGCAGCGGCGTTGGGCTTGTAGAAGATCTGAGTTTCAAAGTCGAGTCCCGGGGAAAGATCCAGATAGCTGTGGCTGGGTCTCGCATAACAATAGACGCAGCCATGTTCACACCCTTGATAGGGATTGATGGATCGGTCGAAGGGGACGTCCGGCGAATTATTGCTGCTGATGATTCGACCCGCCTGCATGGCCCTGAATACGGTTTCCGGGGCTGTCGCGGATCGCTGCTCCGCCTCCGCAGCGTCAAATTCGGTCGTTTGAACCGCGAAGCGGCCGTCCGTTGCGTTGACGGCGCCGCGGCCTTTGTGCGGTGTTGCCGCCATGGGGAGCTCCAGTACTGTATAAATAGACAGTACTTTGAGTCGGTGATCGGGTCAAGCGAGCGTTGCTAATTGAGTACTCGGTAGCCGCGACCTCGAAGGCAGCGCTTGAAGACCTTTTGTTTTTCCCTGTCGGCGTCGAGTCCTGAGCGCGTGGCGCCGATCAGGGCACCGTTGGCGGCGCTACGGCCGACATGGTCGTTTACCGCACCAGCGACTGCTCCGACCCCGGCCCCGACGCCAGCGCCTTTCGCAACGCCCTGGCTAATAGCGATTTCTTCGCTGTAGCCCTCGCAGTCTTCCCAGTCCTGTGCGAGGAGGTCGGGATTGACGCCCTGCATATCGATAATTGGGTCCGGATGGGCCGCACAGCCAACAACGGCTAAAAGAAGCCCGACTGTCGAAAGGAAGATCCCGAGTCTTTTCAGTGTATTCATAACGCTCATTACCATGGCATGATAGTTACCTAACGCAGCAGAGAGTAACTGGTTTACCGATGGTTTCATCGACTCACGAGTCTACCGCAAGAGCAATCCTCTACGCATTCATTGCCAACTTTGGTATCGCTATCGCGAAATCCTGGGCGGCGTGGATAACGGGGTCAGGCAGTATGCTGGCCGAGGCAATCCACTCCTACGCGGATACCGGCAATCAGGTGCTCCTTTACCTGGGGCTCAAACAATCGCAGCGGCCAGCCGACGACGAACACCCGTTGGGCTACGGCAAACTCAGCTATTTCTGGAGTTTCATCGTCGCCATCCTGCTGTTCAGCATGGGCGGCCTTTTTTCGATCTACGAAGGTGTGCATAAACTCCAACACCCCGAGCCACTGTCACAGGTCTGGATTGCGATCGTAGTGCTGATACTTGCGGTCCTGCTGGAAGGGGGTTCGTTGCTTGGAGCACTGCGCGAAATCAAGAAGGTGCGCGGAGAGCGGCCCTTCCGCGAGTGGCTGAAGCACACTCGTAGCTCGGAGCTGGTCGTGGTCCTCGGTGAAGACATTGGTGCGCAACTCGGCCTGATTCTTGCGCTTGGATTTCTGGTGACGGCGCAGGTGACGGGGAACCCCGTCTACGATGCGATGGGATCAATTTGCATCGGTGTGATCCTGATCGTCATTTCAGCGTTCATCGCCTGGCGAATTCGGTCCCTGTTGGTCGGACGATCCGCAGATCCCGATATTCAGGAAGCGATCGACGCCATCATCGCCGAGCAGGAGGCGATCGAACTTTGCTTCAACACGATCACCATTCAATTCGGACCCGACACCATGCTGGCGGCGAAAATCAAGATGAACCCCGGCCTCACTATTAATGAGGCCGTTGCCAGTATCAACGCGCTTGAGCGTGAGCTCAAAGCGCGCATACCGAAGCTAAAATGGTGTTTTGTCGAGCCGGATGTAGAAGACTGACTAGTCGCCGCTCTGCTTGTATAAGTGCACGTCCTGCTGCGGGAACGGAAAGGATATGCCTTCCTTGTCAAAACGCTTTTTGATCGCCTCAGTCAGGTCGAACGTAACGCCCCAGTAGTCTGGGGAATTCACCCATGGGCGCACCACGAAATTCACGCTGCTGTCTGCCAGTGCAGAAACGGCAATCGTCGGCGCAGGTTCATCGAGAATTCGGTCTTCTGCGGCAATCAGTTCCTGTAGCGTTTTGCGAACTCTGTCGAGGTCGTCGTCGTAACTGACGCCCACGACCATATCGACGCGTCGGGTATCGTTCGCCGAGTAGTTCGTAATGATGCTGTCCATTATCTGGCTATTCGGAACGATGATCTGCTTGTTGTCACCGGTCTTCAGAATAGTCGTCAAGATTTGCACTTCTTCCACGCTGCCGGCAATTCCGGCGGCTTCGACAAAGTCGCCAACCCGGTACGGACGAAACAGCACAATAAGAACGCCGGACGCGAAGTTGGACAGCGAGCCCTGCAGTGCGAGACCGACAGCCAGACCAGCGGCACCAAATATCGCGATGAACGAAGTCGTCTCGACGCCGATCGCACCGATCGCGGCAATAACAACCACCACCATTAATGTGGTGCGCACCAGGTTGCAGATAAAGGTCTCGAGAGTCTTGTCGACTTCCTGCTTTTCCATGAGTTTGCCGAGTGCGCGCACGACAAGTCGAATGACGAACTTACCAATCAGGAATATCGCTATAGCGGTAGCGGCCTTAATGGCAAGATCAATGCCGATATCCATGCCTTTGTCCTGCAAAAGCTGTGGCACTGATGTCCAGTCGAATGCGGTAATGTCAGTTGTGTTTTCGTCGCTCACTATGTTGATCCTTGTTATTGTCCGGGAGTGCCTTCTTCGCCTGGTCGAAACCTGAAAATCCGATAGGGTCCGTTGGCGTCGATGTGTTTCGAAGATTTGAGAATAAGTTCCGGCAGCGCGCTGTCTGCCACATACAAATAGCCGTCCGGCCCAAACGACAACGCGTCCGGCCAGCGAATGCGACGCGATTGAATCAGTGTCGATGGCTTGCGGTCAAGACCTACCTTGAAAATGGCGCTGTGCTCGACGTCCGTGACATACACGTTACCGGCAAGATCGAGACTAAGGCCGTCGCTGAGTGGCTTGTCGCTATAGCGTTCCAGCCGCGTTGCGAGTTGAGATTCGGGAATCGCCGGATTTCTCAAGTCCTTCAAGGGGATACGATACAGGCCCGAGCCGTTCAGCGCGCCGTAATACAGCCACTCGGGTCCCAGCGCGATGCCGTCTACTCCGCCGCGAAGCGTCACCATGCCGCCCAGAAATTCCATTTTGTTGTCATGCGTTCGGATCAGATAGTTTTCGGCTGCGACCGATGGGTGATCTTCCAGCACGCGTCGCGCGTCGCCGGAAGCGATGTCATAGACAATTAATGCCGGCGACTTGCGCCAAAAACTGGCATCGGCAATAACGATCGTTTTCCCATCGGTGCTGACTTGCAGGTCCTGCAGTATCGAACCGACAGGTGCGATGGTCTCGTCCAGGTTCTGGTTTCGGATCACGTCGCCAATGACAAGATCGATCGCTACGATGTGTGGTGATCGCGTACCGTGATTGCCATGATCGATGACCCACAAACGATCGTATCGATCGATGACGAGGCCGAGAGGCGTGTCGAAAAGTTCGGCCTGTTGGCTCAGTGACGGGTAGGGCACGGAAGCGCCGTTGACGTACTCGAGCAGTTTGTTGCCCTTCGGTCTGGATTCGGGGTGTACGGTAAAAAAGATGCGGCCGCTGCTGCTGACCGCAACATTGCCGATCGGTTCCGGATACGCGAGCACTTCCTCCAGAGAGTCGGAGGCCAGCTCAGGCGCATTTGTCAGATTCGGGTACGCCGCACCGCCACCGTGTCTGATCCAAAGAACAGTCGCGACGGTGACAAACAGTATGACCAGAAACAGCAGAACGCCTTTCATTTCAGCTGCGGTGACTCACGGATATCCCCATACGCAAAATTCTACATCATTACGTGCCGACATCAGGCGACAAGTGCGATTGCCCAGCTGAAAAAGATGAGTCCGAACGCGATCACGCCCGCGATCAGCTGCGATCGTGTGTCTTTCGGAATGTTGCCGAGACGAATAAGAACCAGACCCGCTGCGAAACCGGCGATGAAGCCGAACAAATGCGCGCCGATATCCGTATTTGGGCCACCAGTGCCGGTGTACATGAGCAGTGCGAGGCCTCCGACTATCGGGCCGTATCGGTTTGACCAGCGGTCCTGTGACATCAGTTTGCCGTGCCAGACGTAGCCAGCGACCAGACCCAGCGCTGCGAATACCGCGGTCGATGCGCCGATAGATCGGTGCGCCGAATCGAGCAGCAGCGTGTTCAGAGCATTGCCGCTTGCCGCGGCCAGGACAATGGCCAGCCAGGCGACCCCGGAGCCGAGAAGACGTCCCGCGAAGATTCCGAAGAAGACGCCGAAGACGAGATTGCTGAGCAGGTGCTTCACACCTGAATGCAAAGTCAGGGCCGTGAAGAGTCGCCACACTTCGCCCTGTCGTATCAGCTCGCCGTCAACACGACCGGCAGTAAACCAGTTAGATTGGAAAAACGAGTAGCCGGCCATGCCAGCGACCATGCAAATGACCAAACCGTAGGCGACCAGCCCCGGAACGGCGTCCTGATACTCGATACGTTTTGTCGGCTTACGAACGACCGGTGGGTTTTCGCTATCGTAGAGTTGGATCTCGGCGTTGGCTTGCGCCGAGTAGGCCGCAGGTACGATCAATGCGCAGGACGCGCCGTCGTCGATCAGCTGATGCGGGATTTCCAATGAGGTGAGCACCAGCGCGCGGTCCGCGCAGCTCTGCCGGTTTCGACTCTCAAATACGACTCTCAGGTCTTCGTTCATGGTGACGCCAACAATACAGGCATTCCGATATGTGGACAGCGTCCGCGGAATTCAAATTTTGCGGTAAGCTAGACCGTCAACTAAGGACCGTCAATGAAGATCTTGCTTCGAACATTCTTGTGCGCATCCGTCGTTTTCGCGACTAGCGCGACTGCAGAAGTCACGGACGCCGAGGCTGGTGGATTCACGACCGTAAATGAGGTGATGATTGATGCCAACGCGGAAACCGCGTGGCGGGCAGCGATCGATGATGTCGGAAAATGGTGGAGTTCGGATCACACGATCTCCGGCGATGCGAGTCGTATGAGTATCACGGCAGTGCCGCAAGGGTGTTTTTGCGAGAACTTCGGCGGTGATGCGGGTGTCGTACACATGAATGTATCCATGGTTAGTCCGGGCGCACTCATTCGGCTTACGGGCGCCTTGGGCCCGCTGGGCCTCATGGGCGTGAGCGGCAATATGACCTGGGAGTTTGAGACTGTGGAAGACGCCACGAAGGTCAGGTTTACGTACGCGGTCGGCGGATATCGTCCCGGAGGTCTCGACGTTATTTCGGGGCCTGTCGATGCTGTCATTGGTGAGGCGCTCGCACGACTTAAGGCGCATATAGAAACGGGCGACCCGGAGAACGCGGATCTTGGCTGAGTCGTTAGCAGAGGTGCCCTACGCGCGACCATCATCGACGGTCATCCTGGTTCGAGATTCGGATGACGGTCCGGAGGTCTTCATGGTACGGCGCCATGAAAAATCCTCCTTTGGAGATGCTCATGCTTTTCCAGGCGGCGTCGTCGACCCGGAAGATGCTGAGGTTCACGATTTTTGTGAGGGACTGACCAGTGAAGAGGCCAATTCGCGCCTGGGTCTTGAAAGCGACGGCTTGAGTTACTACAGCGCGGCTGTTCGAGAATTATTCGAAGAGGCGGGCGTGTTGTTTGCCGATTTTTCGAATCTGGATGAAGACCTGGCGTCAGTCAGGAATGCGCTCAATGACGGGTCGATGAATTGGGCAGAGTTCGTTAATCGAAACGAGCTTTCATTGCATTGTGGGAAACTTCACTATTTCAGTCACTGGGTAACACCGCAGATGATGGACAAGCGTTATTCCACGCGTTTCTTTCTTGCGCATTTGCCGCATGGACAAGTCGCCGAACATTGCGGTGGAGAATTGACCGATTCCTGTTGGTCGAGCGCGAGAGAGGTATTGGCAGCTTCCAGGCGAGGCGAAGTGAAGCTGCATTACCCGACAATAAAAACCCTTGAAAGTGTTGCCCGGCATGAATCTATCGATGAGCTCGTTGCTTGGGCTCGATCCAGTGTGGAATGGGGCATTACCTCGATGATCCCTGTGGTGATAGAGCGAAATGGCAAGCAGGAAATCGTGCTACCCGGCGACAAGGACTATCCCGGTGCTAAATCGTGACGGCATTCGGACCGGAAATGCCATCGTTCACCGAACTCGCGCCGGGCGTTCGCCGATTGGTCGCACCGAATCCGTCGATGATGACGGGGCCGGGCACGAATACGTATCTGTTTGGCAATGAAGAAGTGGCGGTGCTGGATCCCGGGCCGGTTATCGAAAGCCACCTGGAAGAGATACTCGAGCTCGCCGGTGGTCCTGTTCGATACATATTGGTGACGCACACGCATCCGGATCATTCCCCCGGTGCCGTCGAACTGGCTCGCATGAGCGGGGCGGAGTTGATCGGCCGGCCGCCGCCGTCCGAAGAACATCAGGATAAGACGTTCAAGCCGGACCGCGATCCCGCTGACGGCGACTCGATACTAATCGATGGTCTCGACATCGAGGCGATACACACGCCGGGTCACGCGTCGAACCATGTCTGTTTCAGACACACCAAGCTCAACTGGATATTCACAGGCGACCACGTCATCGACGGCTCGACGGTGGTGATCAATCCGCCTGACGGAAACATGAAACATTACCTTGAGTCACTCGCCAAAGTGAAAGCGCTGCGACCGGCGGCGCTCGCACCGGGACACGGCGAATTGATTCACGACCCGGACAGGGCGATCGACTGGAT
>CAZMRZ010000037.1:0-27008 GCA_964568835.1 uncultured Woeseiaceae bacterium
GATATAAGGTGACAGTGACCTTATATGGCCATATAAGGTCACTGTCACCTTATATCGATAATGCGATGGCGCGGGTGACGCGCTTGGGCTCTGACACGCCATACCCCTGCGCGTAGTCGATCCCCATGCCACGAAGCATCGTGATGATCTCTTCGTTCTCGGCAAATTCTGCGATCGTCTTCTTGCCAGTCAAATGACCGATCTCATTAATTGAACGCACCATCTCGCGGTCGATCGGATCATGCAGTATTTCTTTTACGAAGCTGCCATCGATTTTCAGGAAATCGACCGGGAAGTGCTTCAGATAACCAAACGAGGACAGTCCGGTACCAAAATCGTCAAGCGCGAACTTGCAACCCAATTCCTTCAGCGCGTTGATGAAACGATTGGCCTGCGAGTAGCTCGCGATGGCCGCTGTCTCTGTGATTTCGAAACAAATCTTGGTCGCATCGATCCCGCTCATCTGGAACTGATCAATGACAAACGGCAAGAACTTTTCATCACCAAAGCTCTGTCCGGACAGGTTGATGGAGCAAAGCGCCAGACGCTCACGCTCATCCGCTTCGGAGACCAGCCATCGGAACGCACTTCGAATCACCCAACGATCGATATTGGGTGTAATGCCGTAGCGCTCGGCGGCCTCGATGAAGAGTCCGGGCGAAATAATGCCGCCGTTCTCATCACGCATCCGCAG
Source organism: uncultured Woeseiaceae bacterium (assembly GCA_964568835.1). GTDB lineage: Bacteria > Pseudomonadota > Gammaproteobacteria > Steroidobacterales > Woeseiaceae > UBA1847. The sequence goes on from CAZMRZ010000037.1 coordinate 695, forward strand.
GAGAATCTCGTAATGTGCGCCCTCTTCCGCCGCCTGCAACGGCTGAATGGTCTGGCGAAATAACTCGAATCGATCTTCCTCAAGCGCATTATTGATACGCGCTGCCCATTGCATCTCGCGACGCCGGCGCATGAGATCGATATCGTTTTCCTGAAAACTGTGAATGCGGTTTCGACCCGCCTCTTTGGCGGCCGCACACGCGCTGTCGGCGGCGCTGAGCAAGGCCGCGACATCTTCGTTGTCCGCTGTAATGGGCACGACACCGATGCTTACACCGAGTCGGAAGTTGCGTTCTTCCCAGACGAATTTGTAATCGCCGATCGCCATTCTTAAAGTCTCAGCAGAATTCATTGCCTCTTCCAGGCTGCAGCTCTCGAGCAACACGCCGAACTCATCACCGCCGAGACGGGCGAGCGTATCGCGCCAGCGAATCTTGGATTTGAGGAGTGCACCGAGTTGTCCCAATAAGGCATCACCGGCGTTATGGCCGCAGGAGTCATTGACGATCTTGAACTGATCCAGATCGAGGTACAGCAATGCGTACGACGTTTCTCTGGCACGCGCGCTTTTGAGCGCCCGCTCAAGGCGATTTTCAAGCTCGCGACGGTTGACGAGTCCGGTCAAAATATCGTGGCTCGCGTGATAGCTCAGGCGACGATTCAACTCACGTGATTCACTAACGTCATGGAAGACCAGCACGCCGCCCGTCACGCTGCCTTTGCCATCCCGAATCGGCGATGCCGTGCTCTCGATATAGAGTTCGTTGCCATCACGTCGGATTAACAACGTGGGCCTTACTGATTTGATTGCCCGGTCACGCCGGATAGCGACCGCCAACGGATTCTCCAACGGCTCGCAGGTTTCTTCATGAAACCCTCGAAATATTTCGTCGATAGATCGCCCACTGGCGTCGTCAACTTTCCAACCCGTCAGTTCCTCTGCAACCGGGTTGATGTATTCAACGTGGCTGTTCGCATCGGTAGTGATCACACCGTCGCCAATCGACTGCAACGTGATTTGCGCACTTTCCTTTTCGCGGAACAACGCATCTTCGTAAAGCTTGCTTTCGGTGATGTCGACTTCAACACCCAGCAAACGCAACAATCGACCGTTGTCATCAAGGATGGCTTTGGCGCGGCTTCTCATCCAGCGCCAGTCGCCGCTCTGATGTTTCATGCGATGGACAGATTCGAAAAATTTCGCTTTGCCTTCAAGGTGCTCGCGCATCTTGATTTGAACGCGTGCAATGTCATCCGGATGCACCAGGTTATACCAGTCCAGCGTGACGTCTTCGTCGTCGGCGTCATAGCCAAGCATCGTCTTCCAGCGGCGCGAAAGATTGATACGCTTGGTGTCGCCATCGAAATCCCAGATGCCGTCATTCGCCGTCGCCGCGACCAGGGTATTTCTTTCCTGTAGCTCGTCCAGCAACTCTCTGTCGCGGACTCGTTCCAGGCCAACGGCCAACGAAGATCCGAATAGTTTCATCAATAGATGCAGATCGGCTTCCCAGCTTTCGACCGCCTGTTCATTCGCCAGACCCAAAAAACCGGCGATCTCGCCGTGCACAGAGAACCCGATGAGTAACGCCGCACCGATATGGATTTCGTTAAGACGACCCAGCTCGCTTTCCGTCGACTTCGGTCCGCCGACAGTATTGGCCACCTCTATCACTCGCAGATGACCCAGCCGCTTGCAAAGCCACGGCCAGTCCTCAAGTTTTTCGCCTTTGAGAACACCGGGACTGCATTGTGCGAACCCATCGCACGATGACAAGACAGACTCAATGCGATCGCCGTTTTCGCTGATTAGCGCGATGAACGCCGAATCAGCGCCCGTCGCCTCCGGCAACTCGTCAACGATGGCCTGCAGTTGCTCCGAAGATTTACCGGGATCGAGGTTTTGAACGCCGACCGCAATTTTCGTTTGCAGAGCGTCAACGGCGCCTCGGGTTCTCTCCCCGGCGCGCGGTCTGCGGTGGTGGATTCCCGTTGAAATACTAGTGTCGGACGGATTCGTCATTACGTGAAAACAGTTTGACACGATAGCGACGGAATACAAGCTAAGTCGCTGATTTTTTTTGCGTTATGTGGCGCATGGATAACCTGTCATAAGACCCATCTTCGTTGACACGTCAACGAAATCTCACAACGGCCGTTATTCGATCTGAAACCCAATGATTTTGCATCAGGAGATTGACATGAAATGCAGCAATGGCAGCCTGCCCTGGCTGAAAGAGACAAGGACGTTAGCGGTCTGGATGACCATGTTGCTGACATTACTGGTGCTGACCGCCTGTGGTGGTGGCGCCTCAACCTCAACGGATACAACAGTTGCGGTCGTTGAGTGCGATCCTGATGATCCCACGACAGCGGCCGAGTGCGGCTCCGTACTGGTTGCGCTCACTGACGCCGACGGTGATTTTCTCAACTACACCGTTGATGTGCTGTCATTGACCCTCGAAACCGCCAACGGACGAGTGGTAGAGACGTTACCGCGAAAAACGCGAATCAACTTCACCGACTATGTCGATCTGACGGAGCTGGTAACCGTCGCATCTATACCGCCAGCCACTTACGTTTCTGGAACGATTAGCCTCGACTACAGCGACTCAGAAGTATTCGTCGAAGCGGATGGCGAAGCGAAAGCCGCCGTCGTGACCGATATCGACGGCAATGCCCTGACTCAAACCGTGCTTAAGATAACGCTCGCGAATCGCGATCAGTTAACGGTCGTCAAAGGTCGCGCCGCTCTGTTGCAGCTGGATTTCGATCTTGATGCATCGCATAGAGTCGATATCGTCGCGACACCGGCCACGGCAGCATCAGAACAGTTCATCGTTGCCGAAGTTTCTCCCGTAGACGAGAAAGATATTCGCGTCCGCGGTCCTCTGGCGAACGTCAGCGAAGACGAAATGACCTACACCGTAGCGATTCGTCCGTTTCATGATCGTGACGGCGACTTCGGACGACTGAAAGTCCATGTGACTGACGAGACTGAATTCGAAGTCGACGAAACACTTTATGTCGGCGTCGAAGGACTGCGTGCATTGAACGCAGCGGGCGTCGGCACACCGACGATTGCACAGGGAACTCTGAACACGGCCGAACGCGAATTCACCGCGAATATCGTTCTTGCCGGTTCCAGCGTTCCGGGTATCGACCGAGATGCCGTCAAGGGCAACGTCATTGCTCGTAGCGGCAATTTCCTGACCATTCGCGGCGCGACGATAATTGCCTCGGATCGTCGTGCTCACTTCCATGATGATGTCGTGGTAGAGATTGGCCCGGAAACACGGGTGTTCAAAGACGGCCACCGCGCCGACGACCTGAGCATAGACGCAATCTCGGTGGGTCAAAAAGTCACAATTCGCGCCAACATCTCACAGCCAGTGACGGATGCACTCTCACCGCAAATCCTGATTGACGCGACCAACGGCGCCGTCCGGATGCATGTGACGCATCTACTGGGAATGGTGAACACGGTGACGCCTGGTCAAACCGACATTACATTGCACGGCATCGATCGCCGCCGCGTACAGATATTCGACTTCGCTGGCACCGGAATAACGGCCGACGACGACGCTGACCCTGCAAACTACGAGATCGCTACCGGCAGCCTGACGCTCGCGAACTTCGCAGCCGGCAAACCGATTGTCGCTTATGGATTCCCGACAGCCTTCGGAATGGCGCCGCCTGACTTCACGGGACGCACAGTCATCGACTATATGGACGTTCGCAGCGCATTGGGCGTCGGTTGGGGATCCGGTGGGACTATCGCGCCGTTTGTACGCATGGGCGACGACGGTCTGGTGTTGAACAATCAGAACGAAGACATCGATCAACGTCACCACATCAAGAACGGTCCGGTGCTCATTGATCTCACGATGCTGGATTCGGACACGACGATTGTGCCCAGAGATTCAGTGCCCAGAGTTTCGGATCGCAGCCTGTTCTACATCAAATCAGCAGACAGCCTGCGACAGTATTCGGACTTCACGGACTTCGTCAATGACTTGAACTTGAGCCTGGATGGCGTGACCACCGCTCGATCAATGCATGCACGGGGTAAGTACGATTCCGACACCAATATTTTCACCGCGCACAAGATTGGCATCTATCTGCTCGAACCTCAGTAGTACCTGAGCCACACAATGAAGCAGCGTTTTCTCCCCTGCTGACGTCGCTTCCAGGCTCCGCCCCGTTACCGCAAGGTAGCGGGGCTTTTTTTATTCGGTCTACCAGCTCAGGGGTGTTACATCACCGTCGAGAGACCAACCCTCATTCTCTGCGTAAGCGATCATGTCGTCTACGCGCGCGGCGGACTCAGGGTGCGTTGATAGGTACGCGACGATGTCTGCAAACGAGTTATCGCTAATCGCCCACCGTTGAAACAGCCGCCATGCCTCGTTGACGTGACCGTATTCAGCGTTCACGACCGACAAACCGAACTCATCCGCTTTTGTTTCCTGTTTTCGGCTGAAACCTCGCAAGGTCACATCGGCTGCTTTGACGCCAATACCCGCGACATCATTGCCGGTGATTGCGGCGAAGAATATGGAAAAAACGATGCCGCGACCCAACGCGCGCAGATGGTCTCTGTTTTTAAAGTGTCCCATCTCGTGCCCGATCACGAAAGCCAGCTCGTTCTCCGATTCGACCTGATCAAGAAGCCCCTCGGTGACAATGATCAGGCCGCCCGGCAAGGCCATCGCATTTGCCAGTTCGGAGTCATCAATCTCAACCCGAAACTGATACGGCGAATCCGCATAGTGTACGGCCAGTTGATCAACCAGCCGCTGAGCTTCGCGCAATCGGTCGTCGTTATGCGAAACGGTCGCGAGGTCTTCCGGTAACCATCCATCAAACAGATTCGACTCATCTTCAGCGGATATGAAGTACAAGGCCACTTCGATCATGAAGACGAGCGCCAACGCAATCACGATGAAAATCGCGGTAAGCCCAACGACCAGCGTGCCCGCCTCTACCAGCGGGTGGGTATCACTGACATTGATCCCCTCGGCCGGCCGCTTGGCAACAAATCTCATCGCACGTTAGCCAAGCGGTTTCGAGAAGCGGCTGGCGAACTTGACTGCCGTGCCGAATGCGAGCATTTCAACGCCCGCTACGCCCTTACCGTCACGCCTGGCATTTGCGAGTCGTGAAGTCTCAAGACGCACGTTGAATATGGCGTCGTATCCTTGAGACCGTGCTTCTTCGGTCATGCGCAAAAGAGCTTCGCGGCGTGCACGCTCCAACAACGGCTCGTAAGTCTTAATACGCCCGCCGATGAGTCCTTTGAGACTCGCTATGACTCGCTTAAAGTAATCGAGAGAGATAACAACGCTGCCAGTCACCAGATGCGAACTACTGATATTCCAACTTTCGGGAGCCGTATCGAACGACACCACGGGAAAACCATGCGCGTCGGCCTCGCGTTTTTGAATGCTGCGAAAATGTCTCTTCTCAATATAGCTGCCAACGAAATAGGCGACTATGAGAATCAACAACGTAACAATGGCCCCGCTGAAGTCGAAGAGCCAGGAAAATTTGTCGATGGTGTCTTCCATGCTACTGGACCTTGACCGCGGTTCCATAGGCAAACAGCTCTGCGGCACCCTGCGATATTGAACTCGTTGCGAACCGGACATTCACGACCGCGTTTGCACCCATAGACTGCGCCTGCTCGATCATGCGATCGGTCGCTTCCTTGCGCGAGTCCTGCAATAGCTCGGTATAGCCTTTGAGCTCGCCACCAACGATGTTCTTGAGGCCAGCCATAATGTCTCGCCCGACGTGTTTGGCGCGTACGGTGTTGCCGGTCACGACGCCATAGAATTCGACGATCTGTCGACCGGGAATACTCTCTGTATTGCTGATGATCATTGAAGCTCCTTGCGATTATTGTCTCTCACGAACGGCCATAGCAGTTGCCGCGACGCAGTTACAGGTTCGAGATTCTCTACGCCGATCTCCTTTGGATATCGGCGGGTGATGCGGGCGGTGCCAAATAATACATCCCAGAAAAAAAGCAGATTGCCGTAGTTCCCTTTGTAGTGGGTCACGCCGTCGTCCATATGCTTGCCATGATGCGCCGAATGAGTGGCCGGCGTCGAGATCAATCGCTCAATTATCCACATGATGGGTGACAAGCGTTTGATCTTATAGAGTGGCTGGTCCCAGCGAACATCTGAATGCGCGCCGCAGATCACCAGAAGTTTGAATGCTATGTAGAAGGCATACACTTTTCCGAGACCCAGATAGATCAGTACGCCCGAGAACCATATTCCGGGCATCATCAGGTAGTAAAACAGGTTGTTGCGATAGACGATGCGAATACTCATGTACTCGGCGTCATGGTGCGGACGATGAAAGTCATACAACCACTTCGTGGTGTGCGTAATTCGGTGCCACCAGTACTGCATCATGTCATCGAAGATCAACAACAGGCCGACCTGTGCAATCACCGGCCAGTTTGCGAGCATGCCCTGACCTTGAGGGACGATCAGAGCAGCAAGAGCGGCACCGCAGAACAGGACAAATGGCTGGGTAAACAACAGCAAGACGAGCGTGCTGGCCACCTCGACAATAACGTCATCACGTTTTTGCCCTTGCTTATTGAACAAGCCGGTACGGACGAATTCCGCGATGGCGAACACAAGGAAGATGAACAGTATCGCGATTATTTCAGGCGTCACAAATAACTATTCTCATTTGTACTCACGCCAAACCAAGAAAATGCTCGCGCATTTTCGTGCGAGTCTTTTCGTCAGGCATAGACCCGACGCCCGCACCGAGATTGTCGATCACATGTTTGGGGTTCGACGTCTCAGTCAATACGCAATTCACAGCCGGATTCGACAGGATATATTTCAGCGAAAACTGCGCCCAGGTTTCGCAATCGAAATCCGCGGCCCACTCGGGCAATTCATGCCCCTTGACCATTCCGAAGTAATCGCCGTTGATGAATGGCCTATTAATAACGATCGCGATATTCTTATCCATCGCCAACGGCAGAATCTCCTCCGCCGCCTCGGGCTCCATCATTGAGTAGTTGACCTGGATAAAGTCAACAACATCGTCACGGATGAGTTGCTTCATGGCCGGATAGAACCGTCTGTGCGGACGACCGATACCGATATGGCGAATAAGTCCCTCTTCCTTAAGAACGCGGAACTCATCGGCGCGTTCAGCCATATCCGCCACGTCTCGTTTCATGGAAAGGTCCAGCGGACCCTCTCCCTGAACGGACTGCAGATTCCGAATTTCGGCGCGCAGCTCATCGAGGTTTCGGCCGGTCAGATAATTTCCAAAGAATGTGTTTTGCTGAGCGCCACGGTCCGCAATGATCCTGCCCACGGTGAAACGACTGGTCCCGGAAACATCCACATAGCCGCCACCGTATTGCAAAAAGGTATCCAAAACGCGTGATGCCGCCTCTGTGTCGGCGGCCGCAAAAGCCCGGGAATTGCCGAGCCCGACAATCGGCAGCATCTCGTCCGTTCCGGGAATCAGACGCGTCGGCAAGCTCTCCATCGACCACGCGGGAGTTGTCAGCGCGGTTATCGCCACGGCGCCGGTATACTGTATGAATTCCCTGCGATCGATGATATTAATTCACCACCTGATTTGTGTACGAGGCCATCATACCATCGCCGAAAATTCGCGATATGATGTCGACCTCGAGTTAATATAGTGACCAAAGAAATGACCGATTTATCACTGGCCTCAGGTGCCAATCGCGCCGAAGTCATTCTCTCGGGAACGGTGTAAGCAGGCATATGCCAGATTCTCACAAACATAAGACCTATCCGGTGATCGAAGAACGCGTCAATGTCGGGTCGCATGCCATTGGACTGCTACTCAGCATCGCGGCCTTGATCCTCTTGATTGCCAAAGGCGATGGCTTAATTGAGATCGTCAGCGTGACGGTTTTTGCGGTGAGCATGATTGCGTTGTACGGCTCGTCAACGATTTACCACAGTACGAATAACGTCGCGCGACGTGCCTGGTTACGAACCGTCGATCACGCAATGATCTACGTCCTTATCGCAGGAACGTACACGCCGTTCTGCCTCCTTGTTCTAAAGGGTGCGCTCGGTTGGACGATTTTCGGCGTTGCCTGGACGATGGCCGTCACCGGCATCGTCATCAAGCTGTTTCATACTGGCCGGTGGGACAAAGTATCGACCGCGATGTACGTTTTTATGGGGTGGATTATCGTTTTCGCGATCAAACCACTGATTGCGGGACTCTCCGCGGAAGGTGCTGCTTGGCTATTCGCCGGGGGCGTGTTCTACACCGTGGGCGCCCTCTTCTACAGCATTCGCAAAATGCCCTACGGCCATGCGACGTTCCATATTTTCTGCCTCTTGGGCAGCGCCAGCCATTTCGTATCGGTTTACTACTTCGTGCTGCCGCCCATCAATTCGTAAGGACCACCCTTCTCCAAAGCACGCTGGTAGGCGGGACGCGCCTGCATACGTTCCAGGCACGCCGCGAGATTCGGATAATCCTCCTGAAGATCGGTACGAACAGAAGCTGCCTCGACTGCGAAACTCATCTGAATGTCTGCCGCCGTCAATTCGTCGCCGCAAAACCAAAGCGTGGAATTCAGGCTCGATTCCATGAAATCGAGATTGCGTTTGACGTTCGCGTCCAGGTAGCCGTTACGGACCTTCTGCGTAATCCCTTTCGCGATGGGTTTGACGAAAAATGGCATTGGCGCCGTCTCGATACGATTGATGATCAACGAGACAATCATCAGCGGCATGAAGGACCCTTCCGCGTAATGCAGCCAGTAGGTATACGCCATGCCCTCAGGGCTATCGGCCGCCGGCTTTAGGCCGCCGTTGTCGTATTTGCGAACCAGGTACTCAACGATGGCCCCTGATTCCGCCACCGTTATGTCCCCGTCGGTCACGACGGGTGCTTTGCCAAGCGGATGCAGCTTAATCAGTTCCGGAGGTGCAAGACTCGTCACGGGATCGCGAGCGTACTTCTCTATCTCGTATTCGAGATTCAGCTCTTCGAGCAACCACAGGATTCGCTGAGATCGCGAGTTTTCGAGATGGTGTACGGTGATCATTAATGGCTCCTTAAAGTGCGGCCGATTCTAGCATCGGATCGTTCACCGCAGCCGGCTGCTCGGATTTACTGCGGCAATTGCGTCTATTTCGGGCGATTTGGCCGATTTAGGCCCTTCCGAAGCAGGCCGGAGCAAGACGGATCCCAGCACCGTAGCAATAAGCTCAATCTGCGTGACTACGGTATCGATCAAAGAGAGGCTTTTTTAGACCTTGGCTGTGGGCAAGCCTGAGACCAGCCGGTCAATGGGATCCGCAGATCCGGTTCGAGACATCCAATCGCTTCTTGTGTTGGCATGTCTCCGCCATGGTTCTAGACAAAAATATCGATATCACTTCACTTAAATCTCTTAACTTATTGTTTTTTATATCTTTTCACTTAGTTTTTAGAGGGTGCTCACGATCTGCATCAAGCTCGGCCTCAGTCTCGGCTGTCAGCCACGCCGTCTGGAACGGCATTGATTGCTCGCTTTTCGACTTCGGCGAAAAAGTGGGTGCTCTCTGGATAAGCGATACGCCTATCTTTCGACCCAGGTCGGACTGCTCGGATTCGCTTTGAGGGCGGCATTTCTGGCACTGAATTGGCGCCGAAATACGACACGAGTCGCTGAACTATCTTCGCTATTTCATTGACTTGCGGTTTTCCGCGGCTATACTGCCCGCAGCTAGAATGATCGGCTGATATTTATGTACGCCATTTCGAAGTTCCTCTGTTCCTCGTCCTGATTTTCATAAGTTTCAAGCAGCATATCTTGCGTAACCGCCTTCGCAAGAAGGTAATAACTTTTGATAATTTAGGAATTAGAAAATGTCTACAGTAACTGGAACCGTAAAATGGTTTAACGAAGCCAAAGGCTTTGGCTTCATCGAGCAAGAGTCAGGTCCTGACGTATTTGCTCATTTCAGCAACATCACTGGCAGCGGATTCAAGACACTGGCTGAAGGCCAGAAGGTCGAGTTCACTGTTACTGACGGCCAGAAAGGTCCTCAGGCAGAGAACATCGTACCGTTGTAGGAGCGCGTCTCACGCGCGAAGCAACAGCTACGAAGCTGAACAGAAAGGCGAGGTCTTCGGACCTCGCCTTTTTTTATGCACGCTCAAACTGCGTCGGCTCCTGCTGAGAAAGATGTTCGTAAGTCTGCCAACGACGATCCACCGTTTCCTGCGCCATCACCATCATTTTTTCGGCCTCTTCCGGGTGCGTCTTGGTCAATACCTTGTAACGCATCTCATTATAGGCGTACTCACGTAGCGGGATAGTCGGCCGCAGCGAGTCCAGTACAAATGGCTTTTTACCGGCCGCACGCAACTCGGGGTTGTAACGGATCAGCGGCCAGTAGCCACTTAGGGTCGCGAGCTTTTGTTGCTTCAAGCCGTCCTTCAAATCATAGCCATGAGCGATGCAATGGCTGTACGCGAGGATCAACGATGGACCGTTGTATTCTTCGGCCTCTCGCATCGCCAGCAATGTCTGCTGTGGATTAGCGCCCATCGCCACCTGTGCAACATAGACGTTGCCGCTGGAAATCGCCTGCAAGGCGAGGTCTTTCTTGCCAATACGTTTACCGGCTGATGCAAATTTCGCAGCTGCACCAAGCGGTGTCGCCTTTGACATCTGCCCACCCGTATTCGAATACACCTCGGTATCCAAAACAAGGATGTTCACGTTTCGTCCGCTTGCCATGACGTGATCCAGACCACCCGAGCCGATGTCATAAGCCCAACCGTCGCCGCCAACCAGCCACACACTGCGCCGTATCAGATGATCGACGATGGACAACAAGGCGACGGCCTTCTCGTTGCCGCCGATATCGATGATGTCTTTTAAGGTCTTCTTCAGCTCGGTAACTCGACGACGCTGTGCACGAATTTCGTTACCCACTCGCTGACCGCCGTTGACTAACAGGTCGGAGGTTTCCTCACCTATCTCTGCAGCCAACTCTGTCACCAACTGCTTTGCGATCGCCATGTGATGATCCGCCGCCACGCGCATACCCAAGCCGAATTCAGCATTGTCTTCGAACAACGAATTCGACCAGGCGGGACCACTACCCTCTGCATTCTTGCTCCAGGGCGTTGTCGGCAAGTTGCCGCCGTAAATCGATGAACAGCCTGTCGCGTTGGCCACCAGTAGTCGCGGACCGAATAACTGCGAAAGCAATTTGACGTACGGTGTTTCGCCGCAGCCAGCGCAGGCCCCGGGGAATTCAAATAACGGCTCCAGAAATTGGGCGCCACGAATCGATGAGAACTCAACGGCAGCACGGTTATTGAATGCCAACGACTCGAAGAAGTTGATATTCGTTTTGCCCTGCTCCACCAACGGAGCCTTGTCGGTCATGTTGATAGCTCGAATATTTTCGTCGTCCGGATTACGTACCGGACAAGCATCGACGCAAAGCGTGCAACCGGTGCAGTCCTCTTGATAAACCTGTAGCGAATATCGCGTTTCCGGAAATCCACGGGCGCTGATCGGCGCAGACGGAAATCCCACCGGCGCCTCGTCCAGAGAACTTTCGTGATAAAACTTGGCGCGAATAACGCTGTGCGGACATACAAACGAACAATTACCGCACTGAATACAGGAATCGGGATCCCACAAGGGCACACTGTCGGAAACGTTGCCCTTTTCGAATTTAGACGTAGCACTCGGATACGTGCCATCGATGGGCATCATGCTGACGGGCAGATCATCGCCGTGACCACGCATCATCTGTGCCGTCACTTCTCGAACGAACTGTGGCGCATGAGCTGGCACCACGTCATCGAGATCTCTATCGCTGCTCGGCGTCTTGGGAACCTTCACTTCGTGCATATGATCCAACGCGGCATCCACTGCAGCGAAGTTCTTGTCGATGACGTCCTGGCCCTTCGAACGATAGCTCTTCTCGATCGCCTTCCTGATCTGAGTAATCGCCTCGTCTCGCGGCAACACGCCCGAGAGAGCGAAGAAGCACACCTGCATAATTGTATTGATGCGCTTGCCCATGCCCGCGTCGCGCGCCACTTCATTAGCGTTAATGACGTGGAAGCTGATATTTCGATCGATGATCAGCCGCTGTACCGAGCCTGGTAGTTCATCCCAAACCTTGTCGGCGGAGTGCGGGCTATCCAACAGGAAAACTGCACCGTCTGCGGCGTTCTGCAGGATTTCAATCTTGTTAATCTGATCAAACTTGTGACAGGCAATGAAGTTTGCAGACTGAATCAGGTACGGCGCATGAATCGGCTCCGGTCCAAAGCGCAAATGCGACACTGTTCGCGATCCTGACTTCTTGGAGTCGTAAACAAAGTAGCCCTGACAATGGAGATCCGTACTTTCTCCGATTATCTTGATGCTGTTTTTGTTCGCGCCAACGGTGCCATCGGATCCGAGCCCGAAGAACAAGGCCCGCGTCGCATCGTTTCCTTCGATCTGAAAATCACTGTCGTACTCAAGACTGGTGTGAGTGACATCGTCTTTAATACCAATCGTGAAGTGGTTCTTCGGATCGTCTTTCTCAAGCTCGGCAAAGACTGCTTTGACCATCGCAGGCGTAAATTCTTTCGAGGACAAACCATACCTGCCGCCAATCACTCTCGGCATGTCTTTTCGTGATCCGTCACTAAAAGCTTCGCCTAACGCAGTCATTACGTCCTGATACAAGGGCTCTCCACTAGCGCCAATTTCCTTGGTTCGATCCAGTACGGCGATTCGCTTCGCCGAATCCGGAATCGCCTGCAACAGATGCGCATTGGAAAATGGGCGGTACAGCCGAACGTTAATCATGCCAATGCCGGAATCGGGTAAAGCATCAATGGTTTGCTGTACGGTCTCGGCGCCCGAACCCATCAACACAAGTACACGTTCTGCCTTTGGATCACCGTAGTAGTCGAACAATCGGTATTGGCGCCCGGTAAGTCCGGCAAAGCGGTCCATGTAGTTCTGAACTATCCCTGGCGTCGCGTCGTAGAAACGATTGACGCTTTCGCGTCCCTGAAAGTAGACATCCGGGTTCTGTGCCGTACCGCGGATAAACGGATTGTCTGGATTCAACGCGCGATTACGGTGCGCGTATACGAGATTCGAGTCGATCATTGCGCCGATGTCTTCCATGCTCACGATATCGATCTTGCTGACTTCGTGCGATGTCCTGAATCCGTCAAAGAAATGTGCGAATGGCACCCGTGACTCAAGCGTCGTTGCATGAGTAATCACCGCCAAATCCTGTGCCGCCTGCACCGATGACGATGCAAGCAATCCAAACCCAGTGGTGCGAGCTGCCATGACGTCCTGATGATCACCAAAAATTGATAATCCCTGAGCGGCCAGTGAGCGCGATGCAACGTGGAAGACTGCCGACGTTAACTCGCCGGCGATTTTATACATGTTCGGCAGCATCAACATCAGCCCTTGCGATGCAGTGAACGTCGTGGTCATAGCACCGGTTTGTAATGCGCCATGCGCAGTACCAGCCGCGCCCCCTTCACTTTGCATTTCGATAATATCGGGAACGTGGCCCCAGATATTTTTCTTGCCAGAGGCAGCCCAGACATCTGCGTATTCCGCCATCGGTGATGACGGCGTGATCGGATAGATCGAACAAATCTCACTAACCGCGTAGGCGACTCTTGCAACTGCTTCGTTTCCTTCGAGAGCGCGTTTTTCCGTCATTACGACGTTCCTTCTGCATGGGGTTCATCCGTCATTTCAATGGCATGACAGGGACATTGTTCGTAGCAGACAGCACATCCTGTGCACTTGTCGAAGTCGAACTTGTAACGGTTTCCGGGACCCAATTTGATGATGGCGTCCTCCGGACAGGCGCCGTAACAACCGTCGCATTCGAAACAGTTGCCGCAGGACAAACAACGTCCGGCCTCGAACTGCGCTTCCGGCTGTGCCAGATTCTGAAGGATCTCATCGAAGCCGCCTTCACGATCATCGACGTGCAATCGGTCCTGCTCCACTTGCGGTGCGTTCGTGCGATACCAAAGCTGCAATTTTTCGTGGCCAATCAGGGCATTTCTGACTCCGCGCTGGTAAGTCACATTGTTTAGCCAGGCATCGATGTGTCGAGCCGCCTGTTTTCCGTGACCAACGGCGATTGTTACCGAGCGGTCGCTGGGTACCATGTCACCGCCAGCAAAAATGCCGTCATGACCTGTCATCATTTGATCATTGACGACGACGGTATGATCCCACTCAAATTCGATGCCCGGGACCGACTCGAGAAACGCCGTATCGGTATCCTGTCCAACCGCGAGTATGAGTGAGTCTGCCTCTAACTCTTCGAATTCGCCGGTCGGCTGCGGACGTCCATTCTCATCGAGTTCCATGACCTCGACTTTGAATGTCGACTTGTCGATCTCTTTGATCGTTCGCAGCCAGTTGATCGTGATGCCCTCTTCCAGCGCTTCGTCCGCTTCAAAATCATGCGCCGGCATACTACTGCGATCGCGGCGATAGATAATCATGGCCTCTGTCGCACCAAGGCGCTTTGCCGTCCGGGCGGCATCCATCGCCGTATTGCCACCGCCGTAGATTGCGACTCGTCGGCCGAGTTTCGGAGGATCACCCTCATTCGCCTGACTCAGGAAACTCACCGCGTCCAGAATCTTCCCGGCATCGCGATTCGGGATATCGATTTTCTTACTGATATGTGCGCCGACTGCGATGAAAACCGCATCGAAACCGCCCGCTTCTTTTTCTTCAAGGACGTCGTCAACACGATGGTTCAAGGTGATCTTCACCCCGATATTCTCAATGCGTTTGATCTCGGCCCGCAGCTCATCTCTCGGCATGCGGTACGCCGGTATGCCAAAGTGAATCATTCCACCGGCGACAGGACCTGCCTCTCGAATCTCAACCTCGTGCCCCATTCGGACCATTTGATAGGCGGCGGACAGTCCACTCGGGCCCGCGCCTATAATCAGAATCTTCTTGCCGGTCGTCGTCGACGGTTTGTCGAATTGCCAGTCTTTTTCCAGTGCCAGATCGCCGAGGAAACGTTCGACGGCGTGAATGCTAACCGGGCTGTCTGTAAACGCTCGGTTGCAGACGTCTTCGCACGGGTGGTAACAAACCCGACCGTGAATCGACGGCATCGGATTATTGCTGACGAGCTCGCGCCAAGCCGCTTCGAAGTCGCCGGACTGTGCCAGCGCTAACCAGGCTTGAATGTTCTCTCCGGCTGGGCAGGCATCATTGCAAGGTGGAAGAAAATCAACGTAGGCAGGACGTCGCGTTCGCAGTGCGCCCGTACCACGGCCATGGCGCGTCAGGTCCGCGCGCTGAGTCATATCTTTTGTATTCATAATTGGTTACTGATCATAGGCTTGGGCCGTCGTGAAACTATCAGGGGTATTACTGATGCGCCCTGCGCTCGCAGTAGTTTTACGTATCGCGCGTTGCGCTTTTAGGCATTATTTTGTTTCACATGAAAACAATTATCGAACCCTTTCGCATAAAAATGATTGAGCCCATCAAGCTCACGACGCGTGACCAGCGAGAACAGATGATCACAGACGCACATTACAACCCGTTCCTGTTGCGCGCCGAAGACGTCATCATCGATCTCCTGACCGACTCAGGCACCAGCGCGATGTCGGCCGACGCCTGGGCGGAGATGATGCGGGGTGATGAGTCATACGCGGGCGCACGAAGCTGGTTCCGCTTTCGCGACGCCGTTCAGGATATTTTCGGTTTCGAGCAGGTCGTACCCACTCACCAGGGTCGTGCCGCCGAGCACATCCTGTTCGGCATGCTGGTTAAGCCCGGTTCCATCGTCCCCAATAACACCCATTTCGATACCACACGTGCGAACGTCGAATTCGTCGGTGGTCAACCGGTTGACCTGATCTGTTCCGAGGCCGACGACATCACCTCCGCTTATCCATTCAAGGGCAACATGGATATCGCTGCGTTGGAAAAACTCGTTAAGGCCGAAGGTCCGGAACGCATTCCGGTGATCATGGTAACCGTGACCAACAATTCCGCGGGTGGCCAACCGGTGTCGATGGCCAATATCCGGGAGATAAGTCGCGTTGCAAAAAGCGCAGGCATTCCCTTCTATATCGATGCGTGTCGGTTCGCGGAGAACGCGTTCTTCATCAAACGGCGCGAGCCGGGTTTTGAAAAAACTTCAGTCGCGGATATCGCGCGTGAAATGTTCAGTTACGCCGACGGCTGCACGATGTCTGCCAAGAAGGATGCGTTCTGCAATATCGGCGGCTTTCTGTGCAGCAATGACGCTGACTTGGCGCAGCAAGAACGTAATTTGTTGATTCTGACAGAGGGTTTTCCAACCTATGGCGGTCTCGCCGGCCGAGACCTTGAGGCGATCGCCGTCGGACTGCGTGAAGTACTGGACGAGCACTATCTTGACTACCGATTACTCTCCACTCGCTATGTCGTCGAACGACTGCATGACGCAGGAATTCCCGTCGTGCGACCCGCTGGCGGCCACGCCGTTTATCTCGATGCTCGACGATTTCTTCCACACATTGACGCCCTGCAATATCCGGGGCAATCGCTGGCCGTTGCACTCTATCTCGAAGGGGGCATTCGGGCGGTTGAGATCGGTACCGTCATGTTTGGATTAGACCCGCACACTGGAAAAGAAACCCCGGCCCGTCTCGACCTCGTACGACTTGCTCTTCCCCGTCGCGTCTACACACAAAGTCACATGGATTACGTGTTGGAAGTTATCGGTGAAGTCTGGCAGCGGCGCGACGAAATTCGCGGTTTGAAAATTGTTAAGGCGCCGAAGTACCTGCGCCACTTCACGGCAGAATTTGACTGGGTTTGACGCGTTAGAAGCCGGTCATAGACCCGGGCCGCGCGCGCAGCAATTTAAAGCGGTGGAATCCCAAATCGATATACGGTTGCAGGGGAAAGTCGACCATGCCCAGCAAGTCGCGATCCTTTAGCGGTTGTGAGCATTGAAACTCACCGCCACGTCCCTTGTTCATTTTTGATATGGACGGGTAACAGATTCGTGACGGACAGGTCAGCGCGCACCCAGCGTTGGCGAACAATGTGATCTTGTCTTTGTTTTCGATCTGCTCGAGAAATTCGAGATCCTCATTGACTGGCATAGGCAGCACGACTGAATCGTAGAGAAGCATTGCCTCTTCAATTTTTCGGTGCGATTTTATGTTCTTGATGACGCTGGCGTCGAGCCGATAATCCGGAAAATCGTCGCGAATCCACCGCGCGAGATCATCGTTGGTGCAGATTATTGAGTTGCCGGTTACATGGTACTTACGAAGCAACCACTGGTTAAGACGATATTCCTTACGCTCGACGACATGGTTCGACATCGGAATACGAATGCCGATGCCAGCATTGTTCAGCTGCGATACGTCT
Source organism: uncultured Woeseiaceae bacterium (assembly GCA_964568835.1). Lineage (GTDB taxonomy): Bacteria > Pseudomonadota > Gammaproteobacteria > Steroidobacterales > Woeseiaceae > UBA1847. Next base: position 18,131 of record CAZMRZ010000037.1, read on the forward strand.
CTGTCCGAAAGCTCTCGCTTGGTAAATCCACGACCGCCGTACAAGCTACTCTTTTCGACAAAACCGAACAGGCTGTCGATCTCGTTGATACGAAGATTGCCGTAGTTGTTGCGGAGGTACGCAAGAACCGGAACGTCAGTTGGTTTGTTGCGGGCGGATACAGTGAACGTGGCAACAGGAGCCGCGATCGGTTCCGCTTTGGTGAAAATCCGCTCGGCCCCGATCTCTACAATGTTGGGTAGGACATCGTCGCCGGTCATCTATTCCTCACGTTGGCGGTATTATCGTCGCTTGCCAGGCTATTGCTTTCCAGACACCGTCTCGCTTAAGGAAGGTGCCCGTATTGAAGTAGTACAGCATATCCGCTTCAGCCGACTTATCCGTAGGTCTACCTACGAGCTTGAAGGCAACGATCGCTGTATCGCCGTAAATGCGAATATCCACTTCTTCACCGAAGTAGCCGGTTGTCGGTGTTTCTTCAGCCTCGGCGTCGGCATCCACTCCATCAAACCCAGCCATGATGTCTGCCTTGCCGAAGCGTAAACCTGCCGACGAGGTATAGATCAGATCCTCCGCCCAGAAGGACACATGCGCGGCTTCGGTACTGGAGTTCGCCAGGAACTCTTGCAACATCGCCTCTAATTCTTCGGTATCGGATGCAGAGGCCGGCAGTGCGAACAGGGCCGCAAGGCAGGCCAGGGTTGCAAGTCGATTCATGATCTTCATATCCACTCCTTTGATTTCACGTATTCTAGGCGCCTATGGCCGACACAAACAACTCTGACGCCAGCTTCCTTCGGCGTGCCCTTGGGGTGTTCGGCTACAGCCGCCGTGCACTCGAGCTTGTGTGGACGACAAGTCGGCCGCTTACGCTCGTGCTGGCAATGCTAACGCTGGTTGGCGGCATACTACCCGCTGCAATCGCGTATATCGGTCAGTTAATTGTCGACGGTGTTGTTACCGCGTCACAGGCCGACAATCCCGATACGCGTGGCGTCTTGATGCTCGTGGGACTCGAAGCCATTGTGGTCATCGCTGTGGCCGCTACGCAGCGGGGAATCTCGGCCAGCCAGTCATTGTTGCGCGCCCTGCTCGGCCAGCGCGTCAATGTCATGATTCTCGAAAAGGCGATGACGCTTGAGCTAGCCCACTTTGAAGACTCCGAATTCTACGACAAGCTGACTCAGGCTCGCCGTGAGGCATCAAGCCGCCCGTTGAGTCTTGTGACTCGCACATTCGGACTGGTACAGAACGCGATTTCATTGACAAGTTACTCGGTCCTCTTGTTTGCGTTCTCGCCCTGGGCCGTCGCGATTCTGGTTGCGGCGGGACTACCCTCGTTCTTCGCAGAAGCAAAATTCTCGGGCGATGCCTTCCGCCTGTTTCGTTGGCGTTCCCCGGATACGCGGATGCAGATATACCTTGAGAGCGTTATTGCTCGCGAGGACGGTGTTAAAGAGGTGAAGTTATTCCAGCTCGGTCCACGTCTCTTACAACGCTACCGGGATATTTTTCGAAAACTCTTCATCGAGGATCGAAAACTGACGATCCGTCGTGATACCTGGGGTTTCCTGTTGGGGCTTATTTCAACCGCAGCGCTTTATGCGGCTTACGGCTGGGTTGTCCTCACGACGATCGCGGGCGCTATTACTCTTGGTGCCATGACGATGTATCTCGTCCTTTTTCGTCAAGGGCAATCGGCGGTGTCCGCGATCCTCACATCCGTCAGCGGCATGTATGAAGACAACCTCTACCTGTCGAACCTCTACGAGTATCTGGAACAACCTGTGCCGACGCGGCGTGGCGAGGCCGTGCACGGTCCGTCGCCTGAGCGCGGTCTTGAGTTCGAAAATGTTTCGTTCACCTATGCCGGTGCCAAGGACAAAGCGCTGAGCGACATCAGCTTGCAGATCAAACCTGGAGAGAGTCTGGCGTTGGTCGGTGAGAACGGTTCGGGGAAGACAACGCTCATTAAACTTCTGACGCGGCTCTATGAACCGACTGGAGGTCGCATCCTGCTCGATGGTCTCGATCTTCAGGAGTGGGATGTTGAGGCATTGCGGCAACGCGTCGGCGTGATTTTTCAGGACTTTGGTCGCTACCAGTTCTCGGTTGGCGAAAATATCGGTGCCGGCGATGTTCGGCATATCGATGACAAAGAACGATGGCAGGAAGCAGCAACAACCGGGCTGGCGGCACCCTTCATCGAAGAGATGCCCGATAGTTATGAGACTCAGCTTGGACGCTGGTTCAAAGGCGGTCGCGAACTCTCGGGCGGCCAATGGCAGAAGATCGCGTTATCGCGCGCGTTCATGCGTAGCGACGCCGATATCCTGGTGCTCGACGAACCGACTGCGGCAATGGACGCGTCATCCGAAGCGGAAGTCTTCGAACATTTCCAAACGGCCAGCAGCACCAAGATGACGATTCTTATCTCACATCGATTCTCGACGGTACGCGCGGCCGCACAGATCATCGTAATTCACCAAGGCAAGATCCTCGAACGCGGAACGCATGAAAGTCTTCTGGCGGAAGACGGACAATACGCTCATCTTTTCAATTTGCAGGCGCAGGGATACAAGTAGATGTTCGAGAACGGCAGCATAGCGGCACCGCTTATCATGATATTGACCATCGGCATCAGCCTGATGGGCTTGTTCCGGTCGCCCCGCATCATCGATATGTGCCTGTTCCGGCCCTATCATTTTCACCGCAGTAAACAGTACAGCACGATAATTCTGAGCGGCTTTGTCCATGCTGACGTTGGGCACCTGTTGTTCAACATGTTCACCTTTTACTTTTTCGCATTCCCGATGGAACGATTCATCGGCACCATTCCGTTTCTTATTCTGTATTTCTTCGGCCTCGTCGTCAGTCACGGCTGCACCTGGTACAAACATCGCAACAACGCTGGCTATGCTTCTTTGGGGGCATCGGGCGCGATCTCTGCTGTGCTATTTGCCTACATCGTGTATTTCCCGACCACAACGTTGATGATCATTCCCATCCCCGTACCGATCCCCGCCTTCCTGTTTGCTATCGGCTACGTGGGCTACTCGTATTGGGCATCGACCCAAAACACGGGTCGTATTAATCACGACGCGCATCTGTGCGGTGCCATCAGCGGCCTGGTATTTGTTGCTCTCACTGACCCGGGCGCTTTTGCACAACTTTTCGGGTAGGGTTGTTGCTGTTCGCGAATAACGAGAATAATAATGCGTAGCAATATGCTGCATAGCCGAAAAGGCCGGCTATCTGCTTTCGGTATTCTGTATATCTCGGAGGGGATTCCCTACGGATTCACATCGGTAGCGATGGTCGCCTTCATGCGCATTGAAGGGCTGTCGCTCGAACAGATCGGCGGGTTCGTAGCTGCCCTTTTCATACCTTGGTCATTCAAATGGTTACTCGGACCGATTGTCGACATAGTTAAGCTTCGTCGGTTCGGCGGTCGTAAAGCCTGGATAAGTGCTTGCACAATCTTGATGATCGTTACACTGGTCGTCACGGCATCAGTGGATTTTGTTGAAAATTTTCAATTACTGCTTTGGATGGTTGTCCTGAATAATCTGTTTTGCGCCATGCAGGACGTCGCGATTGATTCCCTCGCTGTGAGCACCTTAAAAAAGGACGAGCGCGCAAGCGGAAATGGCTACATGTTCGGCGGCCAATATCTTGGCATCGCGTTAGGCGGTGGTGGTGCGATCTTTGTATCCAGTCTCTGGGGCATCAATACATCATTGTTTTTCGTGAGCTCGTTACTTTTCGTGAATTTGCTATTCATTACGCTCTTCATATTTGACGATGATGCGAAGGCGCCAACCCAAGCGCGAAGAGTGGGGCAATTCGCGCACTTTGCCGGAACCTTGGGCGCGTTTCTTCGCAACATTTACACGGGTTTTGTCGAGTCGGGAAGCGGGCCCCGCTTCGGCTTGTTATTCGCTTTGCTACCCACTGGGGCGATGGCGCTCGCCTACGCATTGCTTGGAACGATCCAGGTCGACTACGGGCTCAATCAGACACAAATATCGCAACTCGCGCTTGCCGGGGCCTTGCTATCAGCGACTGGTTGCATCATCGGCGGAGTCCTCGGCAGTCGTTATGGGGTTAAACGAATCACGGCGTTTTTCTACGCCGCGACGATCATTCCGACGGTTATCCTCGCATGGCAGATTTCGGCAGTAGGACTCGGCAATATCCCGATAGCACTTTTCCGCACGCTCATCCTGAGCCACGCACTGCTGTTCGGCATGGGTTACGCCGTTCGCGTCGCGGTATTCATGGGAATGACCAATCCTGCCGTCGCCGCAACGCAGTTCACTGCTTACATGGCGATATCAAATTTAGCGATTAGCATGGGCAACTATTGGCAAGGAATAGTAGCGGGGCGCATAGATTACTCTACAGCCTTGTACCTGGACGCAGCGATTGTCGTCCTCACACTTTGCGTGATCCCGTTCCTGAGGGACCGCGAAGAAAAACCAGCAGCCTTAACACTAACGGAGCAACGCGTAACCGTCTGACTGCAACACGGTCAGCATCGTCATCGCCGATAATGCGACTTCGACCGGGCTGGCAAGCTCCGTCCTGGCAAATCCTCCAAACGCCATCGACTGGCCGCACAAATAGAAACTGACGCCGGCTGCCTGGAGTTTTCCAAGCAGCTCGCTGTTCGGGTTTTCGATGCCATAGCGAGCGCGATACGCCTCGTCGGTCAACAAGGCTTTTAAAGCCGGACCATGAGCGACGACCGCGATGTGCATATTCTCGACAGTCACACCGCTACGCGCGTGCATGTTCAAATAACGCGCAACACTGATCAATCCCGTGTTAACCGCCTTTTCGTCGGGGTTGGCCGCCGCGTCAAATACCGCTTTGTAAACAAAGCCTTCTTCGAGAGGCACGTCTCTATCGTCAATCGGATACGTCGGCCCATAAGCTTCTATCACCGGCCCAAATGACGGCTCCGCGGCCAGCAACGGCCCGAAAGCAAGCAAGGACATTACAACGCAGATTCGAGCGACCATCACAGAACCTCCATGATTCTATTAGCGTCTTCAAAGAGCTTCATGTTTGTATCAATGTCGTAAGGTCGCTCCTCAAGACTCTCCGGCTCCCACTCGCTACGATGCATTTCGAAAAAATCGCCGCCGTAAACGTGGATAGCACCCGTGAGTTTTGTGGTCGGATTGGTTACCGAGTGAATGATGTCTTCACCCAGAGGCCTGACGTCGCCCTTACCAATCGACTTTGCGCCGGCCGCTTCGATATGACCGGCCGGGTCATCTTTGATTCTGCGCCAGAAAATATTATCTTCGCGACCACCATAAACTCCAATTACCGCCCACATGTTGTGATTGTGCGGTTTGAGAGTCATGTATGGAGCCCAGACAACATTCAGTATTGTGAGCTCGTTTGAAACGTGAAGGCGATTGACCCCGCCCCGCTCCGGTATGCCTATCATCTTTTCCAGATTGGTCGAATTCTCCATGGCACGCGCGACGATTTCCCGCACGGCCTTGGTTGGCGCTTGGTCGCTGATCGCCGCCCCGCAATCCTCAATAAAACGTCCCAGTTCCATTCCGTGATCCCCGACAATTTATCCAGCAGAAATAGTACACGTTCTTCAGAAACTGATAGGCTTCAATCCAGACAAATACAGGACTCTAAGTATGAAACTCTTGATCACCGCCCTCTTGCTATCTCTTTCTATCGGCGCTCACGCCGCCAACGACATCGACGCGAAGGTCGAAGCAGCCCAGGCTGCCGAATCGCGCCCGCAGGCTGACCGCGATCGCGACAGAAATCGAAGGCCTTTGGACACGCTAAAATTCTTTGGTCTGAAGGACGACATGCGCGTTCTGGAGCTTGTGCCGGGTGGCGGCTGGTATACCCGTATCTTAGGGCCAGTACTGGCCGAGAACGGGAAACTGTATGTGGCTCTGGGCAGCGGTCGTGTCGCCGAGAACATTGTGGGAACACCGGGCTTCGAAAATATTGAGGTGCTGGAAACTAATGAGAATCTGCATCGGCCGGCTGGCGAACGTTTTTACGCCATGGACGATTTCGAGTTTGGCGTTTCGGACCTCGACATGGTGTTGACGTTTCGCAATGTCCACAATTTTGGTGCCGACGCACGAAACATGATGAATCAGCAGGTCTTCAATTCGCTTAAGAGCGGTGGACTATACGGTGTCATTGACCACACTCGCCGACATATGGAAGCGTTAGGCACGGAGAATGGCCGTCGAATCGATCCGGTTTTGGTCATCAAGGAAATGCTCGACATTGGCTTCGAATTCGTTGATTACTCCGATCTGCACTTCCGCGCCGATGACGAGCTCGAGTATGAAGTCGGACGACGTTCGGTCAGCGGCAACACGGATCGATTCACTTTCCTGTTCCGGAAACCGTAAATACTCGGATAGCACCCCGAAAAATGGCTGTTCTCGACGAGATTCGGCCACGCTCTTAGTGGTTATCCCGAATAGACGGTGATTCGCCCAATCGCTATGCTGTTGCTCAAGGAGTAGAGCCATGAACGTAGCTGTAAAACATATTCTCGATTCGCACCTTGGCGCTGAGCTTTCGGAAGCGGAAGCGTCGATACTGGCCGGTCTAATGAGTATTCGGGAGTTGAAAGGTGGGGAATACCTCATCGAAGAGGGAGCTACTGACGACACATTGCACGTCATTGTTGAGGGCAATCTTGAAGTTGTGAAACGAACCGCGGCGAATGGCACAGCGAGCATTGCGGTCGTTCGAGAGGGACATCTCGCGGGCGAACTTAGCTTCATCGACGGCAGCGTTCATACGGTCGGATTACGGGTTTTGTGCGACAGCGCGGTGATTAGCCTGACGCGAAAAGATTTCGAAGGCGTCATCGACAAACATCCACAACTCGTCTACAAGGTAATGCGAGCCGTCGCGCGTTCAGCGCACAAGATAATGCATCAGATGAATAACGAGTTCATCGAGCTCAGCAACTACATCTTCAAGCAACACGGTCGTTACTGAACAGGTGGCCGGCTATCGGCCATTAGCATGTCCAGTTTTCGCTGCGCCTTTTTAATATCCAGAAGGTCGCGAGGTTCCAGCATCTCGCAATCGTGGCGCACCATTTGTTCGATGTCCACGGGATAGTGCCGACAATCCTCCGGACGATCGTGATAGATGTCGCAGCTTGTTCCGACCCCATCCGCTGCGCTGCGCAGCCAGGGACATCGAGCGAAGTACTCCCCGGTCGAAGGATCAACCCAGATTTTTCCATCATGGACGTAACGTGCAATCTCCGGCCGATGCGTGTCCCACCAGTCGATCTCTTCAGCCGAAGCCGACAGACCACCATTGCCTGCGGTCTCACAACACTTGCCGCATGAATTACAGTTCTTCACGGTGCCCGCTCGCCGATATTCGCAAGAAAGACCGATCGTACACCTAAAGCGGCCAATCATTACTGATGTGCGGCCTTCGTCCGCCAATTATGCCAATAGGTATTATCCATCATCGCTTTGGACGAATTGCCGGGCATATCCTTATAGGGCGCGTATTTGACTTAACCTGATGATCGTATCGGAGGTTTGCAATGGATTCTTTTCTGTGGACCGATCAGTTTATGACCGGGCTATCGGAGGTTGATCGGCAGCATAAACACCTGGTTGGCATCATCAATCGCTTCGGTGCGAGCTTGTCAGATAATGAAGTTGTGTTAGCCGATATTGCGGCCGTTTGTGCTGAGCTTTTCGACTACGTCACGTACCACTTCCAAGAGGAAGAAGCATTGATGTCGCAAGTCGAAGTCGACCGGCGCCACGTCGGTGTTCATGTCGAGGAGCATCGTGTTTTCCTGGCTGAAGCAACCAGTATCTTCGCAGGAGTCAGCGCGGATAATGCGGAGGCAGCGCGCCAGTTATTGCGCTTCCTCCTTCCCTGGCTTGCATTTCATATCCTTCATGCGGACCAGAATATGTCGAGACAGATTGTATCGATTCGGTCCGGCTCGACTCCGGGCAAAGCCTACGTCGAAGGCGAGCACAGCGTTGATAGCGCTACCGAACCTCTTGTCGGTGCGCTCAGCGGAATGTTTCACCTGGTCTCCGATCAAAACGAAAAACTGGACCAGGCCAACAGATCACTTGAAGCGAAGGTTGCAGCGCGGACCAAAGAACTCTCGGAAGCGAATCGCCGCCTCGAAGAATTGGCGCTGACGGACAGTCTGACCGGACTGCCAAATCGCCGTCATGCTATGCGCCGCCTCGCAGATCTGTGGGGGGAATCGACGCAAGCCGGGACTCCGTTGGTTTGCGTCATGATTGATGCTGACTATTTCAAAGCGGTCAATGACAACCACGGTCACGATGTCGGCGACACCGTGTTGTACGAGTTGTCGCGAACCCTGCAGGACTCCTTGCGAAATGATGACGTCGTGTGTCGTCTCGGCGGCGATGAGTTCCTGCTTATCTGCCCTAACACTGATCTGGATGGCGGCATGCGGGTCGCAGAGCTCACCCACGAAGCAGTATCCAAGCTCCACATATCGACAGGTGACGATTTTTGGCATGGCAGCATTAGTGCCGGCGTGGCCTTCCGCACAGCCGATATGAAAAATTTTGAGGCATTGATCAAGCAGGCGGACGAAGGCGTATATGCGGCCAAGCAGGCCGGAAGAAATTGCGTGAGAACCGCAACCTGACAAGGGATGCTGTAAGGAAGGACTAACTACTCATGTTGATGCCCGGTAAATCTTACTCGTAGCGCAACGCGTCGATTGGATCCAGGTTTGCGGCTTTTGCCGCCGGCACGATGCCGAAGATGATGCCCACCCCCGCACAGAAACCGAAACTTAAGGTCACCGCCCAAAGCGGTACATGGGCTGCCG
>CAZMRZ010000037.1:27108-28447 GCA_964568835.1 uncultured Woeseiaceae bacterium
CCCGCACAGAAACCGAAACTTAAGGTCACCGCCCAAAGCGGTACATGGGCTGCCGGGAAGCCTGGCAACAGAGCGGCTACCGCTGCACCCAATCCATAGCCAATCGCGACACCTACCAGGCCGCCAATCATGGTTAGAGTCAGTGCTTCGATCAGGAACTGCATCAGGATGTCCTGACGTGTCGCACCCAGTGCTTTGAGGATACCAATTTCGCGTGTTCTCTCGGTAACCGACACCAGCATGATATTCATGATGCCGATGCCACCGACCAACAGCGATATGCCGACGATGCCGCCCGAAACGGCAGTCACCATATTGATGACTGCGTTAAATGATTCAGTTAGCTGCTCGGCGGTCTGGACTTTAAAATCGTCCGGCTCCCCTGCTCTGAGCCCGTGTTCCTGCCGCAATACACGACGTATCCGGTCCTTTACCTCTTCCTGGCGGTTGATGTCATCAACCAGCACCTGAATCTGTATGTCCAGATCATTGGACGCGCCCATGATGCGCTTGGCCGTACCGTAGGGAAGTAAAACAATATTGTCCTGCGAAAAACCCAGCAACTCCCCACGTTTTTCCAGAATCCCGACGACTTTGCACCACTCGTTGCCAACACGGAAAAATTCGCCGATGGAATCATCCGGCATTTCAAGGTCTTCTAAAACATCGACGCCGACTGTGCACACCAGACGCCGGCGTGAATCGTCATCGGCTGTAAAGAATCGTCCATCCTGCAGATTCATGCTGTTGACGTCAGGGTAACTGGGGCCAATACCAACAACCCGGGAGAACGAAACCTGTGAACGATAGCTCAGCTGTCCCTGAGTACCGGATTGTGCGAACAGGACTGGCGTGATATCGGATATGCCGTCTACGCGCTGGATAATGACTCGCATGTCATCGTCGCGTAGCTTGGCAAAGCGACCCTGCATTTGTTTTTTGAACGGTGTGTAGGAACGGATGGTCAGCGAGTTGCCGCCCAAGCCGGCGAACTGCTCATTGATGGTATAGGAAAGTCCCTGAACGATAGAGACCACTGCGATCACCGAGGTCACACCGATAATAATGCCCAGCGAGGTCAGCAAGGATCGGAAACCGTGAGCCCAGATGGATTCAAACGCTGAACGGATACTTTCAAGGAGCATGAACATCAGTTGACCTTCCTGGTATCGGAATCAATTTTGCCGTCCGCAAGGTCAATAACCCGCTCACAATGTGCGGCTATATCGGGTTCATGCGTGACCATAATAATGGTCTGGCCCTTTTGGTGCAGCTGATCGATCAGCGCCATTATCTCCTGGCTGGTTTTGCTGTCCAGGTTGCCGGTGGGCTCATCCGC
>CAZMRZ010000038.1:0-13519 GCA_964568835.1 uncultured Woeseiaceae bacterium
GCGCATGACCTGATTCCTGTGCGCCCAACTCAGCACTACTCGATGGGCGGTGTCCGCGTTAATAAAGACGGCGAAGCCTACGGTCTTGCAGGACTCTACGCGGTCGGTGAAGCGGCCTGCTGGGATATGCACGGTTTCAATCGACTCGGCGGAAACAGCCTGGCTGAGACCTTGGTCGCGGGGCGTGTCGTTGGAGCTCGGGTTGCCGAATATGCCTCGGGCGCCACTTTGCAGGCGAATACGACGCTGGCTTTTGATGCGCTCAGCGCAGCCAAGCAGGACGCGGACGCATGGTTGGCGCGAGAAGGTAACGGGCGAAGTGTTTACGAAATACGAGACGCGCTTGGCGAAATCATGATTACCAAGGTCGGCATCTTTAGAAATGGCGCGGACCTTGATTCGGCGGTGGATGATATCCAGAAACTGATCGACGAGTGCTCTCACGCCGTACTGCGGCACAAAGGGCCAGGTGCTAATCCTGAGCTGGCCTTTGCACTGCGCCTCCCGGGCATGTTGCGACTTGCCATGACCGTCGCGATGGGTGCGTTGGCTCGGGCCGAAAGTCGCGGTGCACATTTCCGTACCGACTTTCCATTGCGCAATGACCGCGACTGGTTGAACCGAACGTTGGTGCGCTGGCAGCCAGATGCGACAGCACCGACCCTGAGCTATGAGCCTGTTGGCTTGATCGACCTGCCACCGGGGCATCGCGGCTACGGCAGCGATGAACGTATTGAGATGGAAGCGACAGTTGATGCTCACAACGCTTCCGTCATTGATGCTCAACAACGCGAAGGCCGTCTGGCAAGCGTTGACCCGATGGGCAGTCGCTTACACGACTCGAATAGAGAGGCAGAATGACCGATAGCGCAGATAACACAGCCCGGCGACTACGATTCGAGATTTTCCGTTTCAACCCGGTAGATGCCGCGTCAGAACCGCATATAGATACGTTCGAGATCGACGAACGACCGTATATGACGCTGTATATGGCGCTTAACGAAATTCGCGAAACTCAGGATTCCGGTCTGCAATTTGATTTCGCGTGCCGCTCTGCGATTTGCGGGTCGTGCGGCATGATGGTCAACGGACGGCCTGCGCTGGGATGTCGAACCCTGACGCGTGATTTGCCGGAGACTATTCGCTTACACCCGTTGCCGACTTTCAAACTCATCGGTGATCTGTCGGTCGATACCGGCACCTGGTTTCGAGAAATGGCGGAGCGAACAGAGGCCTGGATACATGAGCAGCTTCCGTTCGACCCTGACGGGCCCGAGGAGCGCATGAGTGACGATATCGCGGCCGCAATCTACGAAGGTGATCGTTGTATCGAATGCGGTTGCTGCGTTGCATCCTGCGGCGTAGCGAACGTCAATTCAGAGTTCCTGGCAGCCGCCGGTCTGAACAGGGTTGCACGTTTCATGATGGACCCGCGTGACGGGCGTAGCGATGCGGACTGGTTCGATGTCGTTGCGGGGGAACAGGGCGTGTTTGGCTGCGTCGGGCTGATGGCCTGTGCCGATGTCTGCCCCAAGGAATTGCCACTGCTTGATGTTTACGCGTACCTGCGCAGGCGCACGTTGGGGTCAAAACTCGCGAAGGACTAATGCGTCGCCAGGTGCGCGAGCGCTCGTAATACGTCGCGTCGACTGATCTGTCCGATCAGGCGGTTGTTCTGGACAACCGGGAAACGGCGATATTTTGATTCCACGAATTCCTGCGCGAGATCAACAATACTCATCTCGCCATCGACCGTTTCAACACCGTCGCTCATGAAATCCGACACCGGCCCGCCCCAGTCACCGTGGTAACCCGCGTTCAGTGCGACTTTCATACAGTCGAGTTCGGACAGCATACCGATGAGGTTGCCAGAGGCATCCACAACCGGAGCACCGGCGATGCGATGCTTGACCAGTTCGTGAACAGCATCGAGTACGTCCGTTTCCGGTTTAAAAGTCACGAGAGACTTGGCCATGTAGTCTTTTACCAGAACTGACTTGCTAATCATTGTTGCTCTCCTCGGCGCTTCCCCTTGCCTTTCTTGCAGTTGCCACTGCCACTGCACAGCTCGCATCGGCCGCCATTGAGACCGCCGCAGCTGCCACTGATCGCGCGTCGGCCATTCATTACCCCGACACTCATGCCCGCGATCACGAGCAGTATAACGACGAAGCTCATTGTGAATGTCAGTATGACAGTGTTCATTGTTGTCTCAGCTTTTCAAATTCGGATGTCAGTTTTTCTTCTGTTCCGCTATCGGATCTTACGAGAAAATAGGCGGCAATCTTCAGTTTTTCAGCCAGCGCATAGCCATCATCAGCACCCAATACCAGTAGCGCGGTCGCCATAGCGTCGGCGTAAGCGGTTGTCGTGCTGACAACGGTGACCCCGGTCAATGAGTGGCTGATGGGCCGACCTGTTCTCGGATCGATCGTGTGAGAATAGCGTTGTCCGTCATGCTCATAGAAGTTTCGGTAGTCGCCGGAGCTTGCGACCGAGGCGTTTGTTATTCGCACTGGCGCGTACTGCATATTATTGTTTTTGAACGGTTTTTCGACCGCGATATTAAATTTCTCGCGCGCCGGGTTATGACCCTTCAATCGCAACTCACCGCCAATCTCGACGAGGTAATTCTCGAAATGATGGGCATCCAGCAGATCGGCGACCTCGTCAACAGCGTAGCCCTTTGCCCAGCCGGATAAGTCAACGTACATGTCGGCCGATGTCTTTCGAAGCGAGCCATAGTCGCAATCGGTTTCCAGTTTTTCATACCCGACCATTGCCTGCGCGGCGATGATCTCATCATTCGTTGGCAGTTCGTTCGTCATGTTCGTTGGGCCAAATCCCCACAAATTAACGAGTGGTCCTACGGTGATGTCAAAGGCTCCCCCTGTCAGGAAGCTGACATCAAGCGCCGCGACGACCATATGACAAAATTCCGGTCTTACTTTTATCCAGTCGACAGACGGATCGGCATTGAACTGCGATAACTCGGACTCGCTACGATAGGTCGATGCGATATTCTCGACATGCTCGAGTCGTTCGTGAATACGGGATTGCAGTGCGTCGAGATCTGTATCGACCGGTGGCGCTATGAGCGTGACGCTGAACGTCGTTCCCATCGTGTCGCCGCTGAGATCGTAAGTTGGTAGCTGATTCTTTTCGCTGCAGCCAGCGGCAAGGATCAATGCCAAAAAAAGAAAGCACCGCACTCGCACGGTCACCCGCCAAAATCGTCGAGCATAATATTTTCTTTTTGGACGCCGAGACTATCCAGCATTTTGATGACGGCCCCGTTCATCATGGGCGGTCCGCAAAGATAGTACTCGCAGTCCTCGGGGGCCGGGTGATCTGCGAGGTATTCGTCGAGCAATACCTTGTGAATGAATCCCGTGTACCCGGTCCAGTCATCCTCGGGTTGCGGTTCAGACATTGCCAGGTTCCATTGGAAGTTGTCGTTTTCAGCGGCGAGCTTGTCAAATTCGTCCTCATAGAAAACTTCCTTCAGGCTGCGGGCCCCGTACCAGAAGGACATTTTCCGCTCGCTGTGCCGACGTTTCAGCTGATCGAAGATATGCGCTCGCATCGGAGCCATACCAGCGCCGCCGCCAATGAAGACCATTTCGTTATCGGTTTCTTTGGCGAAGAACTCGCCGTACGGTCCGGATACGATGACTTTGTCGCCGGGTTTCAGATTGAAGATGAAGGACGACATGATTCCGGGGGGTATGGAATCGTCCGCTCCTGGCGGTGGCGTCGCAATTCTTACGTTGAGCTTAATGACATCTTTTTCCAACGGAAAACTAGCCATCGAATAGGCGCGCGACTCGATTTTTTTCACGTGCGATTCATAGCGCCACACTTTGAAACGGTCCCATTCATCGCGATACCGTTCATCGATATCAAAATCCGTGAATTTCAGATCATGCGGCGGGCAATCGATCTGAATGTAGCCGCCGGCGCGGAAGTCCAGCTCCTCACCGTCCGGTAATGCCAGCACCAGCTCCTTGATAAAGCTCGCGACATTGCTATTCGACTTTACAGTGCATTCATAGCGTTTGACGCCGAAGACTTCGTCGGGTACTTGCACCTGCATGTCCTGTTTGACGGCGACCTGACAGGATAATCGGTAGTGCTCAGCGGCCTCGCGCTTATTCAGTAAGGAAGTTTCGGTCGGCAGGATCGCACCGCCCCCGGAGATAACACGAACGCGGCACTGCCCACAGGTTCCGCCGCCGCCGCAGGCCGATGGCACGAACAAGTCAGCATCCGCCAGGCCTTGCATCAGTTTTCCGCCGACAGGGAGTTTGAGATTCATCTCATCATTGACCGTTACGTTAACCGAGCCGCTGGCGACGAGTTTTGATCGGGCCACGAGAATGACGAAGACGAGTATGAGGATAATGGCCGTGAAAAGTCCGACGCCAAGCAGGACTTCGAGTACGACTGAGTTGTCGATGTTCACAGCTGAATTCCCGAGAAGCCCATGAAGCCCAGTGACATCAGGCCAACGATGATGAAGGTAATTCCCAAACCCTGCAGACCGTCCGGGACATCACTGTATTTGAGCTTTTCACGAATGCCGGCCAGTGCAATCAGGGCAATAGCCCAACCCGCACCACTGCCGATGCCGTAAACGATGCTCTCACCAAAATCGTAATGGCGTTCGACCATGAACAAGGTGCCACCAAGAATGGCGCAGTTCACTGTGATCAACGGCAGGAATATTCCCAGCGCGTTGTAGAGTTTTGGAAAATAGCGATCCAGCGTCATCTCGAGTATCTGCACCAGTGCTGCAATGACGCCGATGTAGGTGACGAGACCCAGGAAGCTCAGATCAACGTCCGGTAATCCTGCCCAGGCAAGCGCTCCGGGGGCGAGCAGATACGCGTAAATCAGATAGTTAACAGGGACCGTAATGACCTGCACCGCGACAACAGCGACGCCCAGTCCAATCGCGGTTTCCACGCGTTTCGAAACAGCAAGAAACGTACACATGCCGAGGAAGAACGCGAGTGCAAGGTTTTCGACAAATGCCGCTTTGATAAATAGATTGACGTAGGCTTCCATTAGTAAACGTCCGTCCGATGCACTTCATGAATCTGATAGTCGGGCTTTTCAACCTGCTGTGTTCGCCAGGTGCGAATACCCCAGATCAGTAAGCCGATGATGAAAAACGCGCTCGGCGGCAGCAGCATCAATCCGTTCGCCGGATACCAGCCGCCGTTCTGTGTTAGCTCGAGTATCGGATAACCCAGGAGCGTGCCGGCACCAAACAATTCACGGAGCGTCGCAACAGCGATCAGGATCAGGCTGTAGCCCAATCCATTACCAAGACCGTCGAGGAAACTGAGGCCGACCGGGTTCTTCATCGCAAAGGCTTCGGCACGACCCAGGACAATACAGTTGGTGATAATCAAGCCGACAAAGACCGACAACTGTTTGCTGGTTTCGAACGCGTAGGCGCGCAGTAGTTGATCGGTCAGGATGACGAGTGACGCAATGATCGTCATTTGGACAATGATGCGAATGTTGTTCGGAATACGATTGCGAATAAGACTGATAGCCGCACTGGACAACGTAATAACACTGATTAAGGCGACACACATCAATAGAGCGGGCAGCAGCGCGGTGGTTACGGCGAGTGCCGAGCAGATACCGAGCATCTGCAAGGTCACCGGATTGTCGTCGATCAAGGGGTCGACTACGACTTTTCGAATGTCGCTCATCGGAAGGTCTCCAGATAGGGCCCAAAGCCCTCGGGGCCAGCCCAGTGTCGGACGAGTTTTGTGACACCGTTGCCGGTCAGTGTGGCACCGGCGAGGCCATCAACCTGGTACGCGGCATCCGGATTGGCATCTCGTTGTACGAATCCGCGAACGACTTCAATACGTGGCGTTCCGTCGTCACCGTAGAGTTTTTTGTCAACCCAGAGTTTTCGCCAAGCCGCTTTGTCGATCTGATCGCCCAAACCGGGGGTTTCAGCGTGTTCGTAGAAGCGAATACCTTTTACGGTGTTTCCGTCGGGAGCAACCGAAATGTAGCCACGCATGGTCGACCATAGGCCGGGACCACTAATGGGCAAGATGATTTGCTGCACTTTGCCCGCGTCCTTCGCGAGATAAACCTCGACGGATTCGCCGTTTGCAAGATCGACATTTGCAGGCTCGACCGTTGCAAACAACTCCGCAATAGTTGCCCCGGGCGTCATAAGACCCGCAACTTCGAGAATGATTCGCTGCCGGTATTCTTCCTGGTTTTTTAATTGCACGGGCTTCAGAACGATGGCTGCACTGGCCACCAAAATAGAGCAAATCAGGCTGAGCCCAATCGCTACGAAGAGCGTGTTCGAGATACTGTCGCGATCGAATGTCTTTTTATCAGGCATTGCGTTTTTTCCTCCGCCTGACGTTCGTTTGTATAACGAAGTGATCAATAACCGGCGCAAATATGTTGGCAAACAGAATCGCCAGCATGATGCCTTCGGGGAAAGCCGGGTTAATCACTCTGATCAACCAGGTCATGAAACCAATGAGGAGGCCGAAGACCCATTTGCCAGCGTTCGTCTGCGCGGCGCTCACGGGATCGGTTGCCATGAATATTGCACCGAATGCGAAGCCGCCCAGAACCACATGCCAGTGCCAGGGCATTGACATCATGGGGTTGGCGCTTTCGCCACTGAAGAGCAGCGATGGAATAATCAGCCCGAGGAACACGGCAGCCATAATTCGCCATGAGGCGATACGTGTGAATATCAGGAACGCAGCGCCCAGCAAACAGGCGAGGGCCGATGTTTCACCGAGGGAGCCCTGCATCTGTCCGAGAAAGGCTTGCGACCAGGTCAGTCCGCTGGCCATCACACCGGACATACCTTCGGTTGCACTGATGCCCAAGGCGGTGGCGCCGCTAAAGCCATCGACGGCGGTCCAGACGGCATCACCGGAAATCTGCACCGGATAGGCAAAGTAGAGGAATGCTCGACCGACGAGGGCCGGATTCAGGAAATTCTTGCCGGTACCGCCGAAGACTTCTTTGCCAATCACCACGCCGAAACTGATACCAACTGCGACCTGCCAAAGGGGGATGGTGGCAGGCAAGATCAGCGTATAGAGCAGCGATGTGACAAAGAAGCCTTCATTGATTTCATGATTCCTGACGCCGGAAAACAAGATCTCCCAAAAGCCACCGGCAGCCATCGTGACGGCATAGATCGGTAGCAGGTAGAGCAGGCCCTGTGCGAAGCAATCGTAGAAACTCTGTGGATCGTAGCCGGCGCCCATGAGCGGCAATACAACGCCGCGCCAGCCTTCAATGCCGACGATGCCCATCGCGGCCATCGCCGTATTTGCCTGAAAGCCGGCGTTCCACATACCGACGAGCGCGCAGGGCGTAACAGCAAACACCACGAGAATCATGACGCGTTTCAGGTCAAGAGCATCCCGAATATGCAAAGAACCGCGCGATATATCCGGTGCCGAGTAAAACAGCGTGTCGACCATCTCGAACAGCGCGTAAAATTTCTCATAGCGACCGCCGGGTATAAACAGCGGTTCCATCCGGTCCAGCATTTTGCGCATACGCTTCATCAGCCGTTGACCTCTATTTCTCTGAGGTTTTTGCGCAGGTGTTTCCCGTATTCATATTTACCGTTGCAGACGAAGGAGCACAGTGCGAGATCTTCCTCAGCCAGTTCAAGACACCCCAGATCGCGCGCCGTATCCGTATCGCGAACCAGCAGGGCCTTCAATAATGGCGTCGGTAGAATATCCAGCGGCATAACCTGCTCGAAACTGCCGATGGAGACCATCGCTCGAGGACTGCCGTTCTGCGTTGTCGTCAATGGAAACGTGTCTGCTCTGAAGAGATTCCCTGCGAAGGCTCTTGCGGCCGAATATTTTCCAACGCCCGGTCGCATGAACGAGAGGAACTGGCGTGGTTCGCCTTCTTGCAACACAGTAATTTGATTGTCGTAACGCCCGAGCCACGCGGCCCAACCGGATGCGCGATGGCCACTGAGTACGGAACCGGAAACAATTCTAACGGCAGAGCCTTCAATTTCTCCATCGACGAGCTCGGCGATATTGGCACCCAAACGAGTAGTGACGAGTCGTGGTCGAGAAACAGCGGGACCGCCGAGAGAAACGACGCGTTCGACCGCCAGGCGACCGGTGGAAAATAATTTTCCAGTCGCGATGACATCCTGGTATCCAATTTGCCAGACGACTCGCGCCTCGCTGACAGGTTCAAGAAAGTGGATGTGCGTACCTGCAAGTCCTGCGGGGTGTGGGCCCGCGAACTGACTTGACCGAATGTTGTCGTCGTCCGGGCAGGGAATCGAGCTACCGGGCGCAGTGCAGACGTGCACATTGCCATCGGTCAGCTTCGCAATAATCTGCAACCCCTGCACAAATGCATCGCTGTTGCGCTGCACGATCACATCAGGGTTCGCCGCCAGCGGATTGGTGTTGATAGCAGTCACGAAAACCGCGGCCGGCCTGTCGTTTGGCGCTGGGATCTTGCTGAACGGTCGAGTGCGAAAAGCGGTCCATAAGCCGGATGCGAGTAGATTATTCTGTACGTCATCCGCGTTAATGCTCTGCAGCTCGCCTGCGGAATAGCGCGTGAAACGATCTTCACCATCGCCTTCGAGCGCAATCACGACTGATTGCAGAATGCGTCGCTCGCCGCGATTGATAGCGGTGACAGTGCCGCTACCCGGCGACGTAAATACGACCCCCGGATTCTCCTTGTCCTTGAATAGCGCCTGACCGAGATTAACCGCATCACCGACGGCAACCAGCATGCCCGGTTTCAGGTCGACAGTGTCCGGGCCAAGCAGAGCAACGGACGACACGGTAGCGCCGGCCGAAACTTCCTGTAACGGAGACCCTGATATCGGGATATCGAGTCCTTTCTTTATTTTAAAAAGCAATTTTGAATACCACGCATCCAGCGAGCCAAATACAACCAATCGTATGTATCCCCAGTGTTGATTCGATTGCCTGAGTCATGGCTGGCCGATCAGCGACGCCAACGCGGATCGCGACAGAAGCGCGCCAGGCAAGAAACAGTAATGCGACAGGAACGATTGGTGCCGCGACAGGCAAAGCCTGTTGAATCGTCAAATAGCCAATGATGACTGCACCAGCCGCATTCATAGTGAAGTAAAGCCGCGATGTCGCTACCAATCCGAAACGCACTGGCAGCGTGTTCTTTCCAGTGGCGGCATCAGGTTCGACGTCAGGGACTTCGTTGATGAGCAGGATGGCGCCGACCCAGATGCTAACCGGCAGCGAAAACAGCACCAGTGCCGTGTCTATTGAAGCGCCCTGAAGCCAGGCTGCGCCCGTAACCGGGAGCACGCCAAATGCAAAAGCAACCGCGGTTTCGCCAATTCCGAGCGAGCTGAGTTTTACGGGACCTATCGAATAGAGTACGGCGAGTGCGATTCCCGCCAGGCCAAACAACAAAATTGCAGGACCTTTCTCAATAAATAGCGCGACACCGAGAATAGCGGCGAAGACCAGCAGTCCTGTTCCGAGCTGGGCCATCCGTGATTGAGTAAGAATGCCCATTTGAATAAAACGCGACCCGCCTGTGTAGGGGTAAATGCGTTGTTCGTTGATTCGGTCAGTCCCAATCTCGTCGTCGCTGACGTCATTCAATACGTTGCTCGCGGCATGCACGCAGACGGTCGCGACTAACGCGAGTGCGAATACATAGGCGTCGAAGCCGTTGGACATGTAGGCACCCCACGCAGTGCCGACAATGACCGGGAGAGCAGACGCCGGAAAAAATTTCGGGCGAGTTGCATGAAACAGGCGCTTAATCAGGCGCGCGCCAGACTCTCCGGCGAATTCTTCCGGAACGGGATTCATGGGTCGAACGGATTCTTGAGACATGTATTTTTGGTTTCCGTAACTGCGAGACTATTTATACCGATATTGGCATGCATAAACATACGCGCTAACCGAATGGCGAATCAGGATTTTATCACGGGAACTTGTCGCGACGCCTTCCCTCCAATTCCGAGCCTCAAAGGCGAGTAAGAAATCGACAGGGGATTTGGATACAATTGAAAGCAATTACACCGAAGGATAATAAAAGTCATGAAATTCAGTAAGATAGCTATTTTATTCTTGTCGAGTATGGCGCTTGCTGCTTGTGGCGAAAAGGACAGCTATGACCCGGCGCATGACTATTTTTCCTACGCGAACACGGATGCATTCGTAACCCGGCACATCGCCCTTGATCTCGATGTCGATTTCGAGGCAAAGAAGCTCCGCGGCAGCGCGACGCTGTATCTCAAGGTACTGGATACCGACGTACGGGATATCATCCTCGATACTCGCGATCTCACCGTGGGTGACGTCGTGTTTGTCGTTGGTGATACAGAACTCGAAGCGGCAAGCGTTTCGACAGGTGAGCGCCACGATAGTCTGGGCGCGCCGCTGACTATCGGGATTCCGCCCGGCATCGAAAAGGGTGAAGAACTGGTCGTTCGCATTGACTATGAGACGAGCCCGCAGGCGTCAGCGTTGCAATGGCTCCCGGCGGAACTTACCGCAGGCGGCAAGCATCCGATGATGTTCTCCCAGTCGCAGGCGATTCATGGTCGCAGCTGGATTCCTTTACAGGACACACCGTCTGTTCGCGTGACCTACGAGGCTAGAATTCGGACACCCGGTGAATTACTTGCGGTCATGAGCGCCAATAACGATCCTCTGACGCCGCGGCAAGGCGAATACACCTTCGATATGCCGCAGCCGATTCCCGCCTACCTGATCGCCATTGCCGTTGGAAACTTGTACTTCGCGCCACTGGGTGATGACACCGGCGTATATACCGAACCGGAGTTGCTGGACGCATCGGTTTACGAGTTCGCGAATACGCAGGACATGCTTGACGTCGCTGAAAAGCAGTTCGGTCCCTATCAATGGGGTCGCTATGACTTGCTGGTCTTGCCGCCGAGTTTTCCCTACGGCGGTATGGAAAATCCTCGTCTCTCGTTTCTGACGCCCAGTTTGCTCGCCGGTGACCGCAGCCTGGTCTCTGTTGTTGCGCACGAGCTCGCGCATTCCTGGTCAGGCAATCTTGTGACTAATGCTACGTGGCGAGACGGTTGGCTAAACGAAGGCATGACGAGTTACCTCGAGGGACGCCTGATGGAGGTGATTTATGACGCCGATCGCGTCGACGAAGAGCGAGTTCTCAATTATGCAGAACTGCAGGAGAACTTCGCCTTCGTTCCGCTCGAACGCCAGGGGCTTGCGCCAAGATTCGCGTCAGGCGATGCGGATGACGTACAGGGCACGATCCACTACCACAAAGGTGCTCTATTCCTGGAATACCTCGAGCAACGCTTCGGACGAGAGACATTCGATCCGTTTATTTTTCAATACTTCGACGACTATGCGTTCAAGACGATAACGACCGAGGAATTTCTGGACTATCTGGAAGTTAACCTGTTGGATCAAACTCCCGGAGTCGTAAAGCGTGCACAGGTAGAAGTTTGGATGTACGAGCCTGGACTGCCGGACGATGCACCCGTTCCGTCGTCCCGGACGCTGAATCATGCGAGCGAACTGGCGGCAGCCTGGAGTATCGGTGAAGCTTCGGTAGAGGATATTCCGGTCGATGAGTGGAGCCCGCAAGCGCTGCGATATTTCATCGACAACCTGGCCGGCGATTTGTCGCGAGAAAAGCTGCAGGCTTTGGATGAAGGTCTGGGTCTGAGCACAACGGGCAACGCGGAGGTTGCTCGGACCTGGTTTATTCAGGTTGCCAAGCGCCGCTATGAACCCGCTTATGCGCCCATGGAAGCGTATTTGAACCGCTATGGGCGCGCCCGTCTGGTGACGTCTATTTATGGCGCGCTCGCGGCGAATGGTCAGGATGCCGAGTTAGCGCAAGCGATCTTTGAAAGGACTCGAAGTAAGTACCACCCGATCACCAACGGATTTATCGAAGCGACGCTTCGAAGGGTCAGTCAGTAATTCGGCCGTACAGCAATGCTACTATCCACAGGATGAAAAGACTCACGCGAGCAGTTGCTGTCCTGCTACTGGCAACATCATGCTCGACCTATGCACCCGTCGAGCTGGAAAATCCCGACCGAAAGAACTTCGGAGCGGCTGAAGATCAGTTGTTCTGGAGTTTCGAACAGAAAGTCGCGGGATTTCGAAACATGGAGCAGATTTCATCGGCGAGAGTTGTTCCCGCTGACGAAAACGTCTATCCGCTGCCACGAAATGACACGGATTTGGGGTCGCTTGAATTCACGTACGAAAATGAAGTCTGGACGATTGATGAGTATATCGAGCGGCAAAAAGTCGCCGGCCTAATCGTTGTCAAAGACGGTGTGATCGTCTACGAGCGTTATGAGCTGGGTAATACGGAAGAGTCACGTTGGGTATCGTATTCGATCGCGAAGTCGGTAGCGTCATTGCTTGTCGGCGCGGCGATCAATGACGGCTATATCAAGGATGTCGACGAGATGGTCAGCGACTATCTTCCGAGGCTCAAGGGTTCATCGTACGACAAATCGAGCATTCGCAACGTATTACAAATGTCATCCGGCGTAGAGTGGACAGAAGACTATGCCGATCCTGATTCGGACATCAGTACCACACCCTGGACGACACTGGCCTTCTATGAATACCTTCGCGGGAAACCCCGCGCATCCGAACCCGGAACGGTCTTCAACTACAACACGGCTGAGGCCAACGTCGTCGGCAACATTGTTCGCTCCGCGGTGGGAAATAATTTGTCGACCTACCTATCCGAAAAAATATGGAAACCATTCGGCATGGAACGCGATGCGCATTGGGTTTTGACTGAACCCGGCGGTGGCGAGTTCGGCGGTAGCAGTTTGAGTGCAACGTTGCGTGATTACGTGAGAATCGGCCTTTTCGCGATGAACAATGGCGTATTGTCTGATGGAACAGCAGTGTTACCTGAAGACTGGATGCGAGATTCAACCACGCCGTCGCAAGGCTATGCGGGCTATGGCTACCTTTGGTGGCTGCGAGGTAATAAGTCCTATGCCGCGAGTGGAATATTTGGACAACAAATTTATATTGATCCGGACAATAATGTTGTCATCGCAATGCACAGTGCGAGAGATGATGCCAGCAACCCCGAAGATTGGCGACTGATGAACGCGGCCAACGCAGCGCTCGTCGCTGCCACAACGAATCCTGGAGACAACCATGAATAGAATTTTATTGACGCTGGTACTGATGTTGCCTTTGTGTTGTTTCGCAGAGCAGGTCGTTCCGATCGACAAGGTCGAGAACAACATCAACATTCGGCTGTCGCCCGATGCGGCCTCGGACGTTGTCGGAAAGCTGGATCAGGGATCCTCGATCGAACTCGTTAGTACAGTCGAGGGCTGGTACGAAGTTCAGTTAGAAGGGGATGCAACGGGCTATATCAGTTCGGATTGGTCGCGGATCGTTGTGGATGAGCCGGTCGTCGAGGCGGTTGTTGAAGCGGTCGTGCCAGACGCAGCGGAGGC